>JAYZBT010000398.1:0-4869 GCA_036338615.1 Gemmatimonadota bacterium | reverse complement strand
CTCGACTGCTGTCATCGTCATGAGGTTCCGCTCTTCCTCGCCTCGACATCCGAGATCTACGGCAAAGCAGGGGCCAACCTCCACGAGGAGCACGACCGGATCATGGGAAGCTCGACCCACAGGCGTTGGGCCTATGCGTGTACGAAGGTGCTCGACGAGTTCCTGGCGCTCGCGTACCACCACGAGAAGGGCTTGCCGGTGATCGTCGCGCGTTTCTTCAACACGGTCGGGCCGCGACAGGCAGGGCAGTGGGGTATGGTGCTTCCCAACTTCGTCGCCGCGGCGATCCGTGAAGAGGCTTCGCCGGTGTACGGGGACGGCGAGCAGTTGCGCTCCTTCTGCCATGTGAAAGACACCATCCGAGCGGTCGAGGGACTCCTAGCCTGCGGCGAGGCGTGGGGCGAGGTGTTCAACATCGGTCACGAGCACGAGGTGTCGATCCGCGCACTGGCCGAGCGGGTAAATGAACTTGCGGGGTCCGACGCCGGAATCGATCTCGTCTCCTACGAGGAGGCATACGGCGAGGGCTTCGAGGACATGGAGCGGCGCCAGCCCGATACGACCAAGATCCGGGAGTTGATGGGGTGGGTGCCCGAGCATGATCTCGATGCGATCATCCGCTCGACGATCGGCCACATGAGGGCCGAAGCGGCCGAGTGAGCTCGTGGCTGTCCGGCCCTTCCTGAGCCACCGGGTCATCGCCCGCCTCAATGTCGGTGGTCCCGCGATGCACGTCGCGAACCTGGCGGGCGCGCTCAACGACGATTCCTGGCGCACGCGCCTCATCGCGGGCAGCATCGAGGACGATGAAGGCGACATGGCCTACTACGCCGAAGAGCGCGGAGTGAAGGTCACATACGTCCCCGCGATGGCGCGTTCGATCAGCCCGCTTGCGGACCTGAAGACCCTGTGGCAGCTGTATCGGCTCTTTCGGAGAGAACGTCCTGACGTAGTCCACACCCACACCGCCAAAGCGGGCACGCTCGGTCGCATCGCCGCTGTGCTGGCGCGCGTTCCGGTGGTGGTCCACACCTACCATGGACATGTGCTGAGCGGCGACTACTTCGCGCCGTGGAAGACGCGCTTCTTTCTAGAAGTCGAACGACTGCTCGCGAGGGTCACGAACCGCCTGGTCGTGCTCACGAACCGGCAGGCCGAGCAAATGGCTCATGAGCTCCGTGTCGCTGCGTTGCCGCGGTTTTCTGTAGTGTCGTTGGGGCTCGAGCTCGATCGCTTTCTAGAGATCGATCGCCTGGCCGAGCGCCGGAGCATCCGCTCGGAACTGGATATCGGTCTCGATGAGTTCGTCGTCGGCATCGTCGGGCGTATGGTACCGATCAAGAACCACGAGCTCTTCCTAGACGTGCTGCCGGACCTGTTCTCCAAGGTCCAGGGGCATGCAAGAGCCTTGGTTATCGGTGCGGGGGAACGTGAGACCGTGCTTCCGGGGGACCGCGCTGGTCTTGGGAGGTGTGCTCATCGGACTACTGGCGCTTACCGGGGCCTACCTGATCGCGATCCGGCTCCGTTCCTTGGAGGATCAGGGCGCGAAGAGCCTTCCCGTGTACCGGTGGTTCATAGAGGGTCAAGCCCGATATCCGATTCTCGCGGTTGCGCTCGATGGCGTGTGGATTGCCCTAGCCTACTACGGGTCGTACCTCCTGCGTTGGGACTTGGTCGAGCAGCAGGCAGAGATGCCGTACTTCGAGCGGACCGTCATCATTTTCCTCGGAGTCAAGGTCGTCGCGCTTGTGCTCAGCGGAATCTACGACTTGAGGTGGTCTAGCTTCGGTCTCTACGACGGACTTCGCATGATCAGGGCGAATGTCTTCGCGACGCTGCTTGCCGCGACCACGCTGTTCCTCCTGGACCGGGTCGGCCTCTCGCGAGGCGTCATCGCGATCGACTTCTTCGTGTGCACGCTGCTTACGACTGGGGGCCGCCTCACGTTTCGCATGATCGAGGGAACGGCGCGGCACTGGTCCGAAGAGGGCCTCGCGGTTGTCCTACTCGGAACCGAGCAGCACGCGAGGGTCGTGGTAAACCAACTCGCACTTCTCGATGCATCCAAGCTTCGTGCCGTGGCCGTTGCGAATCCGGATCTGCCGACGCCTCGGGCACGCATGGGCTCGCTTCCGCTATACGGCGGCGAGGACGCATCGCTCCACGCACTCGGCGAGAGTCGGGCGACTGCCGTCCTGCTGGTGGGGAAGGGGGCCGATGGACATCCCCACCTCACTGCACATCTGGAGAATCACGGCAGTGTGGATGTGTACTCCTACCGGGTATGGGTGGAGCGCATGGGGAATAGGAAGAGAGGGTCGTAAGCCTGGGGGCTGGAAGCGACGCATGGGGCCGGTGTATTCTTAGGCGCATGCGCCCGCAACTGCCGGGCGCATAAACCCCCACAACTTCGGCCTGCAATGTCACAGGACATCGTCACGTTCGGCGTAATCGGCCTCGGATACGTCGGCCTCCCACTTTCCGTGGAAGCCGGCCACAGCGGCCTGAAAGTCATCGGATTCGACGTAAACGAGGCGGTTGTCGCGGGAGTGAACGCCGGCCGCTCACACATCCAGGACCTCACCAACGACGACGTCTCGTCACTTCGCGACGCGGGTCTGCTCGAGGCTACCACGGATATGAGCCGGCTCGCCGAGTGTGATGCGATCTCGATTTGCGTGCCGACCCCGCTGTCGAAGACACGGGACCCGGACGTCTCGTACGTCATCGCCGCGTCCGAGGCGGTCGCGGCCGCGTTACGACCCGGTCAGCTCATCGTGCTCGAGTCCACCACCTATCCCGGAACCACTCGCGAGGTCATGCAGCCCACGTTGGAGCGTACCGGACTCGTCGTGGGAGCGGATTTCCACCTGTGTTTCTCCCCGGAGCGCGTCGATCCGGGAAACGAAACCTGGACGACCAAGAATACCCCCAAGGTAATAGGGGGGCTCACGCCAGCGTGCAGTGACGCTGGGGCTGCGTTCTATGAGCGATTCATCGACAGCGTCGTGCGTGTTTCGTCCACGGAGGCCGCGGAGCTCACCAAGATCCTCGAGAACACTTTTCGCGCGGTCAACATCGCGCTTGTGAACGAAGTCGCGCTGATCTCCGACCGGCTCGGGGTCGATGTCTGGGAAGTCATCGATGCGGCCGCCACCAAACCGTTCGGCTTCATGAAGTTCACGCCGGGGCCGGGCCTCGGAGGGCATTGCATCCCTGTCGACCCTCACTATCTGGCGTGGAAGATGCGGACCCTCAACTACAAGACTCGGTTCATCGACCTCGCCTCAGAGATCAACGCGGAGATGCCGATCTTCGTCGTCGACAAAGTGCGTGAGGTTCTGAACAGGAAGCGGCGGTCCGTGAACGGCTCCAGAATCGTACTGCTCGGCATTGCCTACAAACGGGATATCGACGACGTGCGAGAATCGCCCGCGCTCGACGTGCTCAAGCTTCTCGAGGCCGACGGCGCCGAGGTCGTGTACCACGACCCCTACGTCCCGGAATGGAGAGAAGACGGGACGGTGCTCGCGTCACAGGATTTGACGGACGACCTGCTCGAGGGCGCGGACGCTGTTGTCATCCTGACGGACCACACCGACTTCGACTATCAAGGCATCACCGAAAAGTCGCAGGCGCTCGTCGACGCCAGGCACGCGGTGGTGGCGGCTGGGGTCGCTCTAGAGAGTGGAGCAGGCAGTTGGATCGTGAAGGGGTAGACCAGAACTTCTACTTCTTCTACTTCTTCCGCTTCTTCGAACCATCGTCGCCGTAGTAGTAGTGGTGGTAGTACCCATATTTGCCGTATGAGCTGGAGTACCGCGAGTCTCTGCGGTAGTCGACGTCGTTGAGAATCGAGCCGAGTATGGGGGCGCGCACGTTGTTGAGTTGATCGACCGAGTAGGTCAAAGCGCCCTTCTCGGTGACGTTGGCGCGAGCTACTAGAATCACGCCATCCACCTTCGTGCCCAGGACGGCCGCATCAGTAACGACCGTCAGAGGTGCCGAGTCGATGATGATGAGGTCATAGCGTTCCTCGAGAGCATCGAGAAGCGCCTTCATCCGCTGGGACCCCAGAATCTCGGCTGGGTTGGGAGGATGCACTCCGGACGCCATGAAGTCCATGCGACCGCTTTCGAGCAGATCGATCTCTTGAACGGCGTCGTCGATGCTCGCACTACCAGCGAGCACATTGGTCAGCCCGGGTTCACGATCCACGCCGAAGACGCTGTTCAGCACGCCGCGGCGGAGGTCCGCGTCCAGCAGTAGCGTCTTGATACCCTGTTGGGCGAGTGTGATGGCGAGGTTGGCGGCGGTGGTGGACTTCCCGTCCTTCGGAAGTGGGCTCGTGAATACCAGGGTCTTGGGGGGCTTATCCGGGTTCGAGAACGTCAAGTTGGTCCTCAAAGTGCGATACGCCTCGGAAACAGGGTTGCGCGGGTCCCGACCGGCTACGAGCCGTGCGCCCAGTTCTCCCGTTCCGCCGATCGGCGACTCGGCGCCCTTTTTCCCTCTTCCGTTGAGAAGGCTCGCCTGACGGATGCGCGGGATCATGCCGAGGATTGGCGCGCCGCCGGTCGCATTCTGAACGTCTTCACGGGTGTGCACGGTCTCGTCCAGATACTCACGCGTGAAGGCGATGCCGACGCCGAGCATGCTGCCCAGGACCAGCCCGAGCAGCAGGTTCAGCGGCGTTTGCGGCTTGATTGGCGCCGGAGGTAGAATCGCGAGGTCGATGACACGCATGCTCGCATCGTCCACGGCCTCCAGGATGCGTGCTTCCTGCCGGCGGTTTCGCAGAACCGTGTACACCTCCTCTAGCACGCTCACTTCTCGCTCGAGCCGCAGAAGTTCTACCTCGACCTG
>JAYZBT010000397.1:0-3156 GCA_036338615.1 Gemmatimonadota bacterium | reverse complement strand
TATACGGGCACGGGACATGGACCGAGCGTCAGGCTGGTGCTCCGCCTGCTGACCACTCGGGCTTCGCCCGCCAGCCCGTATTGCAACCGCATCCCGGGGACGCGCCGAAAGAGGTCGGAGACCACCGTAGGATCGATGCGCTCGATCTCCTGCGGGGTGAAGTGCGTCCCTGTTCCCTCCCTGGCCCGTCGGAAGAACCCGGTTTGCTCGAGGTTGCTGGAGCGGACGGTCACTTGGATCGCCTCGAGCTCGATCGGGCGCGTAGACATGGTCACCGAGAGTTCGACGGTCCTTCCGGGCTGTACGATGAGTGTCGCCGTGCGCGGGGCATAGCCCAGGCGCGAAAACCGGATTTCGGTCACGCCCGGGTTCACGTCCCTCAGGGTGAACCGCCCTTGCTGATTGCTGCTGGTCCGCCCACGTGGTTGGCCCAGGACCGAGATGTCCACGTCCGGAACCGCCTGCTCTCCGGCCCCGGCCACCTTCCCTTCGATTCGCCCTTGGGCCAGCCGATCTCCGACATCGTCCTGGTCCAAGAGCACGACGAAGTCCGGGTTTCCGGGAACCTCCAATAGGCCGTCCAGCAGCTCGTAGCCGACGCGAGTGGCCCTCACCAAGTGCTGGCCGGCGGGGAGGCCGACCAGTTCGAAGCGACCGGACGCGTCGGATATCGCCCGAATCCCCAGAGCAGGCACCTCCACGATCGCCTCAGAGAGCACGACCATGGACTCCTTTTCACCAACCCGGCCGGACTTCGTGTACCGCTGGATCGCTTCCCCCTCTGTCCGACGTCCCACTTCCGCGAGGCGGTCACATCCCAGGCTCTGGCCGCCTTCGCAGGCCACGCGAAAGAGGCCCGCCGCACCGGCGACGTCCTCGGCAACGCCGATGCCGGTCTCATACATCAGGCCGAGGTTCGTGCACCCCATGAGTTCCCCGCCCTCGCAAGCTCGCTGGTAGAGCGTGGCTGCACGGGCAGGATCGCGGGTAACGCCTTGCCCCGTCTCATACATGAGCCCGAAGAGGTTGCAGGCGATGAGGTCGCCGTTGTCACAAGCTTTCTGGTACAGCTGCTCGGTCCCTTGCGAGGCGACCGGAAACGGCAGCAGACTCACGAGTAACACTGCGAGCCGCGAACCGAGTCTCATGCCGCCTCCTTCAGCGCGATGCCGCGGATAGACGCGGCCGCGAGGTTACCGAAGCCATCGCACCACCCACCGGAAATCTCGCGTGGGGACGTCACGATTGCTCTTCTAGTAGTACGTAATCCGCGCGTGCTGCGCGACCGTAGCGCGCTAGACAATCCCTCGATCGAGCGCCTTCCCCAGGGCTTTCAGCCCGCCCTCGAGCACACTCCGCTCGCCCGCGACCGCGACCCGGAAGTGCTCGGGGGCCCCAAAAAATCGGCCCGGCGTGACGCCTACATCGAACTGGTCAGCCGCCATCTCCACGAAGGGTTCCGCATCTGCGACTCCGCGGAGTCGAGGAAATGCTACGGCGCCCCCGATCGGTCGGACCCACTCGAGGTCCGGCCGCGCGGCCATGAAGGCCTGCATCACACCTTGGCCGGGTCCGAGCACGCCGCGTGCGCGTTCGAGTAGGGAGTCCAACTGCTGAAACGCCAGTACGCCGAGCATCTCCGCTGGGATCGAGCCGACTCCGTCGAGCACATCCCGCACCCTCAATGCTCGCTCCACAATGCTGGGCTCAGCGATCATCCAGCCCACACGCAATCCCGCGAGGCCGTACGACTTGGTCAAGCTGTTCGTGGAGATGAACACGTCGTCGCGGTTGGCTGCCGGACGTCGGTCCACCTGGTCCGGGCGGTCCGCGTGGTCCCCGCCGCGCAACGCGTCGAGGTACACTTCGTCAACGATCACCTTGGCGCCGACCGAACGAGCGAGGTCGCCGACCGCCTGCAGGGCGTCGTGCTCGGCGTACACTCCGGACGGGTTGTGCAGGTTGGTCACGACAACGGCGCGCGTGTCGGGTGTGAGTGCCGCTTCCACCCGATCAGGATTGATCTCGAAGCGTTCGTCCCATCCGCGCTCGAACGTGTTGACCTTTGCGCCGAGGAATCGAGCCGCACCGCCGTGGGGATCGTACCCGGGCCACTCCACCAGAACCGCGTCACCCGGCCTCACCAACGCCGCGAGCGCCATGAAGTTCGCGCCCGAGGCCCCCGATGCCGTCGCGACTCGAGACGAGTCGATCCCGTAGCGTTGGGCGATCGCCTGCACGAGCGGGGGCCACCCGTCATCGTTGCGACCGTACAGATCCAAAGTCTCTCTGGCGCCCGGAAGCTCGTCGAGGGTGCACGGTAGGAGGTTGGAGCCCGTGAGGTTGTACTTCGTCTGGGCGTGATGCTTCGCCCAGGTCATGTAGGGAGCCCAGGTGGCGGGGAAGCGCGGATCAGCCATCGATCGCTCCTTTGTCGATCATGAGCGACAGGCCGCAACCGCTCGGGATTCGGCGACGAGGTGTTACGCGTGATTCCCGGCGAAAAGAAACGGCGTGCTCCAGTGTCTGAGGGAGCGGCAGGGTAGGGAGTATGGGGGGAGCTTCGCTAGTCCCAGGCCATGCAGTGAATCGGGTGCTGGGCGTTGGCGGGTCGGATGAGAGATGGGTGCGCGACTGGAGGGGGCGCGGTGCGTGGCAGTCGAGGCCCGGCGGGTGCGCCGGTTCTCGGCTTTGTACAGATTTCAGCCGCTCGCATATCCGATGCCCCCCACCGCCCCGCCCATGACGATTCTCGAAGCCATCGCCAACCGTCGCTCGATCAAGCAGTTCGTCGACCGCGAGATCTCCCGAGACGAGATCGTACGACTACTCGACGCCGCCTGTCAGGCTCCCAACCATCGGATGACCGAGCCGTGGCGGTTCTACGTGCTGGGGCCGGAATCGAGGGCTGCCTACGGTGCCGCCCTCGGAGCCCGAAAAGCCAAGAAGGTCGAGGACCCCGCCGCGGCCCAGGCCGTCATCGACAAGGTCTCCCGCACGCATCGGGATCTGCCCTCCATGCTCACCGTGAGCATCGTGCTCGACGAGAATCCGGAGATCCGCGAGGAGGACTACGCCGCTACGTATATGGCGATCCAGAACCTCTCGCTCGTTGCGCATGCGACCGGGCTGGGCACTCACATCAAGTCCGGTGCG
>JAYZBT010000396.1:0-6805 GCA_036338615.1 Gemmatimonadota bacterium | reverse complement strand
TGATCGGGCGGTGAAGCCCCTCAGGAACCACGCCTATGCCTCCTCGTCCTTCTCGTCCTCCTCGTCCTTCTCGGCCTCCTCGTCCTTCTCGGCCTCCTCGTCCTTCTCGGCCTTCTCGTCCTTCTCGGCCTCCTCGTCCTTCTCGGCCTGCTCGGCCTCCTCGTCCTGCTCGGCCTCCTCGTCCTGCGCGTCCTTCTCGGCCGGCTCGGCCGCCTCGGGTTCGACTTCGGACTCGGCTTCTGCCTCAGGCTCGGGCGTATCTGTCGATTCGGCCTCCGGCGCGTCCTCGGCTTCCGCATCGGCGCTTTCGGCGTCCGCGGACGTTCCTGACCGCGGATCGGCGACCTCGGCCTCTGCCGCCGGAACCGGCTCGATGGAGTCGGCTGAATCGGACGTAGCGGCCGGGGCCTTCCGGCGCACTTCGCGATCGTCGTCGTCGTCCGGCCCACCTTCCGCCTCTGCCTTCGCGGCCACCTCAGCCTCAGCAGCCGCACGGGCAGCTTCGATCTCCTCTTGAGGCTTGCGGTCCGGCGTGTCCGTGACCTCGAGCACAATGCGCCGGTTCGCGGCGTCGGATTCCATCACACGCAACTGGACCGCGTCACCCGGACCGTAGTACTCCTCGAGCTTCTCGGCGTCTTCGACACGGGAGTTGGACACCGGAACGAAGCCTTCGATGTCGTCCCCGAGGTTTACGACGACGCTCTTCTCTTGAACGCGCACGACGTGGCCCTCGAGTTCCACCCCCGGGGCGAGTCGGTCCGAGATCGTCGGCCAAGGATCATCCGTGAGTTGCTTCATGCCCAACGAGATGCGCTTGTTCTCCGCGTCGACGTCGAGCACCAGGACCTCGACGTCCTGTCCTTTGTGGACCACCTCCGACGGGTGCTCGATGCGCCGGGTCCAGCTCATGTCGGACACGTGGACGAGACCGTCGATACCCGGCTCGATCTCCACGAAAGCACCGAACGAAGTGAGGTTGCGCACCGTCCCAGCGAGCTTGGTGCCCGTCGGGTACTTCACCGGCAGCGCCAGCCACGGATCTTCTTCGATCTGCTTCATGCCCAGCGAGATCTTCTCGTCGTTCGGGTCGACCTTGAGCACCACCACTTCGATCTCCTCGGCGATGGACACGACCTTGGAGGGGTGGCGGACGTTACGGGTCCAGGACATCTCCGAGATGTGTACGAGCCCTTCGACGCCCTTCTCCAGTTCGATGAACGCGCCGTAATTCGTGATCGAGACGACTTTTCCACGGACGCGTGACCCGACCGGGTACTTCTTGTCGATGTCGGTCCAAGGATACGGCAGCAGCTGCTTGAGCCCGAGCGAGATGCGCTCGCGGTTCCAATCGATGTCGAGAACCTTGACGTCGATCGCGGCACCGATATCGACCATCTCAGACGGGTGCCCTACGCGACCCCATGACATGTCGGTGATGTGGAGCAGGCCGTCCAGCCCGCCAAGGTCGATGAAGGCGCCGAAGTCGGTGATGTTCTTGACCTGACCTTCGCGCACCTGCCCGACGAGCAGCTCCTTCACGAGGGTCTCGCGCTTGGTCTGGCGCTCGGCCTCGAGAATCACGCGGCGCGAGACGACGATGTTACGCCGGCGCTTGTTGAGCTTGATGATCTTGAACTTGTAGACCTCGCCAATGAGGGCCTCGATGTTCGGGACGCGCCGCAGCGCGATCTGTGAACCCGGCAGGAAGGCATCGACGCCTATGAGGTCGACAGTGACTCCACCCTTGATCTTGCGAACCAGGGTTCCCTTGACGGGTCGATCCGCATCGTGCGCTTCGCGGATCTTCTCCCACACCCGCAGGAAGTCGGCCTTCTTCTTGGAGAGGACGACGACACCGTCGTCGTCTTCGAGGCTCTCGAGCAGCACCTCGACCTCGGAACCGACCTCGGGCGTCTCCTTGAACTCGTCCAGTGCGACCGAGCCCTCACTCTTGAAGCCGAACTCCAGGATGACCGCGCCGTCGGTCACGCTGAGGACCTTGGCTTTGACGATCTCGCCTTCCCGGAACTCCTGGAAGTCGGAGCTGAACTGCGAGAGCATCGCCTCGAACTCCTCCTTCGAGGTCGAGAGCGGTTCTTCGCCCCACGCATCGTAAATCAACTCGGGGGAGATGCCTCCAGGCGGGTCGGCCACGGCTACAGTCGCGGCTTCGGCGGCCTCATCGGCAGCTTCCTCGGCGACGGCCTCAGCAGCGGTGAGGGTCCTTACCTCTCCGGTGAGCGCGTCGACGATGACTTCCTCGCCTTCAGCGAGATCGGCTTCTTCGGGAGTGGGGTTTTCGGAATCAGTCTCGGAATCAGTCACAGAATCAGTCATGGGTACCCTACTGGCGGTTCCGCACGGAGGTTGCTGAGCCGCACTGCCGATCCTCAGGGGACGAGGTCGGATTTAGGTGAACAGGGAGTCGAAACAGCTTAAAAAGCTAGAAGGCGCTCAGCTGAGCGTCAACCGACGAATCAAGGCGACGATCTCATCGACCTGCTCCTGAAACCGGAGCCCGGTGGTGTCGATCTCGTGCGCGTCTGAAGCCTTCTTCAGCGGCGACGTCTCTCGCTCCGAGTCCCGTCGGTCCCGGTCCGTGATCGCTTCGACCTGGCGGGCGAGCGCCGCGGCGTCGTAGGCAGCGCCCTCCTGCTCTCTCAGCCGCCGGCGCGCGCGCTCCTCGACGTCGGCGACGAGGAACACCTTTACGTCGGCGGAGGGGAAAACGACCGTGCCCATGTCTCGGCCGTCGGCCACCAGCTTTCCCTTCGAGCCGGCCCGCCGTTGAAGGTCGAGCAGACTACTACGGACGGCGGGCAGCGCCGCCAAGTGCGACACGTGGTCCGTGACACGCGCCGTCCGCAACTCCGTGTCGACTCGGGCTCCGCCGACCCAGACCTCGAAGCCCTCGTCCGACGGACGGATATCCACGTCCAGCGCGAGCAGAAAGTCGTCGGGGAGTCGGGGCCACTCCGCCACGTCGATGTCGCCCCGCAGGAGCGCGAGCGTGAGGGCTCGGTAGAGCGCACCCGAGTCCAGGTGCCGGTATCCGAGGACCCGTGCGACTTCCTTCGCGGTACTCGACTTCCCGGAGCCCGCGGGACCGTCGAGGGTGACGATCGGACCCTCTGGAGCGCTCGTGCTCACTCGCTCGTCCAGTTTCGCGTCGCCTTCATCCTTGAAACGACCGAAGCCACGTCACCGCCCTCGAGGCGGTCCGCGATGTCGGCCAGGTGTTCGGCCAAGGCGCGAAGGCCGTGCACCAGATCCGGGTGTGCTTCATCGAGCAGCCCCTCCCACATTACTGGATCGCTGGCCGCGAGCCGTGTCATGTCCTTACCACCGGGACCTAGGTCCCCCGGGGTGATCCCCGATCCATTGAGGACCGCCGCGAGCCCGTTCGCCGTCAGCTGCGGGAGATGGCTCACCAGCGACATCAACTGGTCGTGCGAGGCCGCCGTCGTCCGCTCCGGCTCGGCGCCCAACGCGGACCACAGTGCTTCCACCCTGTCCGTGTGCGCCCGGGCCTCGGAGTCGGCGACAATCCACACGAGTGAGCCGCTGAAGAGGTCCGGCCGCGACGCGAAGAACCCCGAGGCTTCGCTTCCCGCCATGGGGTGTGCTCCCACGAAACGATGGCTCACTCCCGCCTCCTCCGCCGCGCGCACGATCGGCGCCTTGAGGCTCGAGACGTCCATAATGGTCGCGTCCTGCGGCGCCGGGTCGTCGGCGAGGTCGAAGATCAATCGGCACGCAGATCGTAATGGGGTCGCGAGCACGACCAGGTCTGCGTCGCGCACGGCTTCGCGCCAATCCTTCGGTGCCGAGACCACAGCACCGGAGAAGAGGGCGGCGTGCCGCTCCTCCGCGTCGGGGGACCACCCTCGAACCTCTGGGCCGGCCTCACTCGCAGTCAGGGCCCGGGCGAACGAGCCGCCCATGACCCCGAGGCCGATCACGGCGACCCTGCGATATCCGCTCATTCGGTGCGCTGCCCCAACTCCGTCGTTGCCGCGTCCGCCTGATCGCCGCGAAACGGCACCTCGTACGAGAGCCCGTCGCGCGCCACCTTCGTGCCTGGGAAGACCGCGCGCGCCTCGTCGCGCAGCGGTCGCGCATCCTCCGAGTACCGGGCCGAGACATGCGTGAGGAAGAGCCGGTGCACACCCGCGTCCTTGGCTACCCCCGCTGCGCCCGCGGCCGTGCTGTGGAATGTCTCGCGGGCCCGCTGACTGTCCTCTTCGCTGAACGTCGCTTCGTGGATCAACACGTCGGCCCCGTGCGCACGCTGGACAGTGGTGCGTTCAGGCCGGGTGTCGCCGGTATAGACGACGGTCCTCCCTGGGCGCTGCTCACCTACGAGCTCTGCGGCGCGTATCAGGCGTCCGTCGACTTCTATGTCCTCCCCTCGGTGGAGGCGGCCGAAGAGCGGCCCGTCCGGGACGCCCAGCGCCCGCGCGCGATCCACATCGAAACGGCCGAGGCGGTCCTCCTCCACCAGCGCCCAACCCACAGCCGACGTTCCGTGCGAAACGGGAAAAGCCTCGATCCGGTATTCATCACCCTCGAAGCCTTCGCCGGGCTCCGCTTCGATGATCTCTACCGGGAAGTTGATTCTGTCGATGCCGAGGTGGACGGTGCTACGCAGGACAGTGCTCGACCCTCTCGGTCCATACACGACGATCCCGTCCGTGCGTCCCTGCAGGCCCATTGTGCGCAGCAGTCCGGTGATACCGAGGAAGTGGTCCGCATGCACGTGCGAAACGAAGATCGCCTTCACCGCGAAGCCGGTTCCATACCGCATCATCTGCCGCTGCGTACCCTCGCCGCAATCCAACAGAAACTGGTCCCCTTCCCGTTGAATCGCGATGGAGCTCACGTTGCGACCCACGGTGGGTCGGGCTGCGGCGGTGCCCAGAAAGGTGATGCGGATCATGGCCTGCGATGGCTACCAGAGCCGAAACTGGAACTGAAGCGTGCGCCCCGGTTGGGGTAGCCCGCACTGGTCGTAGACAGTAGCGCCGGTGGCGTTCCTCAGGGAGGCCGATGCGTCGATTCTGGAGAGTCGCCCCGCGCCTCCGAGCTGGAAGATCTTGCGCAGGGCAATGTCCACCGAACCGCTCGACCCCAGCGTTTGCAGGGCTCCGACCTCGGGATTCTCGCAGCTCTGCTTGCCCACGAAACGGAAGTTGCTGGAGGCACGAAACCCGCCGCCGAGCGGAGTTTCCACCCCGAGCTTGCCGGTGATCGCAGGCTCGTACTCGAGTTCGACTTCGTTCCCGGCGCCGTCCATGCCCTTTACGACCTGGAGCGTGAGGTCGCTCGAGATCGTCGCCACACCGAGCGTTCCGATTGCGAGCAGCTCGACACCGGTGCTACGCAGCTCGTCCTGGTTCACGCGTCGGAATCGGCGCATGCCGTCGTCGCCGGTCACAGAAGTGCGAACGATGCCGTCCCGAAGCAGTTGGTGGAAACCCACGACCTGGAATTCGATCTCACCGGTGAGGATCGTAAATCCACCCTCCGCCCCGAAGAGCGTTTCCGGCCCGAGGTTCGGATTCGGTTCGAAGCGGCCGAGGGCGCCGGAGTACACCTCGCGCAGCGACGGAAAGCGCGACCGTCGGCTGATCGCCCCGTGCAGCAGAAAGCCCTCGGAAGCCAGCGAGCTCATACCGACGCGCACACCATAGTCGCTCAGCCGGCCCAAGGGTGGCTTGTCTCCGCTCAACGGCGTGTCACTCCCGTCCACGACGGTCCCCAGCGAAAGGCGTGTCCCGCCCGACGCACCGAGCTTCCACTCGGACTCCACCGCGAAAGACCACAAGCGTTGCCGGAACGCGTTCGTCCCACCGGGAGTCAGGACCTCATCGTGAGCCACGTCCGCGTAGGTAACCGCGGCGCGTATGTCTCCGTGCTCTCCGGCGGTGTGATCGCCTTCGAGGCGTACCGTGAGCGTGCGGTCATCCCCCGCTTCTCGAGCCACTACTTGGGAGAACGCTTCCGCGTCGTACCGGTCGATCCGCGTGGACCCGAGGTCGATTCCGAAGCTCGCTTCGAGGTCGCCCCAGCCCCCTCCCCCCGTCTCGCGCATGCCGGTTCCGATCGAGAAAGCGGTCAACAGTCGGCGCTGGTCGGGGTAGCGCCAGAGCCTCGGATCGTCCTGATGCGTCTCTGGTTGTACCCCGCGCTCAACGTCGAAGGCGGAGGTGACGAGGGACGCCCAGGCTCCTCCGTCCGCGCGATAACGAGCCGCGAAGAATCCGTCGACGCGGCGCGAGTCGCTGTTGAGGCGCAGATCATCGGCGCCCAACAGATACCGCTGTCTGATGTCCGGATCTTTCCGGGCTCCGCCCGGGACGGTGATGCCAGGGCGGTCCTCGAAGCCCGCTCCGACTCGGAACAGCCACTGGCTCTCGTCTCCTTCCAGCAGGTGAGCCGCGTTCACGGACACATTGCTACCACCGGTCTCGTCGATTGCCATGCCCAGCGCGAACGGATTCACGCTCTGTATCCGCTCCGGTACGCGCGCTACGTCGACCTCGATGACACCTCCGAGCGTATTGGGTCCGTAGAGCACCGAAGACAGGCCGCGCACGAGGCGCACGCCCTGCGCGGCAGTGAGCGGAATGATCGACATGTCCGTGCGATGATCCCACCCGACGGTGAGCGGTACGCCGTCCATGAAGACCCCGATCTGCCGCTCGTCGGACCCTCGGATGGACGGCTGCGCCTCGCCACGGCTGTTCCGCCGCACGACGACCAGTGGCATCGATCGGATCACCTCTTCCATCGAGGGAGC
>JAYZBT010000395.1:0-21710 GCA_036338615.1 Gemmatimonadota bacterium | reverse complement strand
GTCGCGCTCGTGAGCGTTTCCATCGATCTCGGAGCGGGTCGCCGGGGTGTCGACATGGGCCCCTCTGCCCTGCGTATCGCAGGCATCACTCCCGCCATCGAATCCCTCGGCCACGTGGTCAGGGAGCTCGGCACCGTGACCGCTGGCGGCTTCATCCTTTTCGGACTCTGGACCCGACCCGTGGCCTTCCTGCCCGCCCGGCGGGCGGCCAAGCCAGGGGGTTAGCTGCCTGCAAGCCCCGATCTAGCTGCCCAGCGAACGATCCAAGTAAGCCTTGAGCCGCTGCCAGGCGTCCAGGGCGGGTGCGGTTCGCACTTCTGAGGACCCGTCGACACGAAGCCAGAAGCCGTGCTGCACGTCGTCGTAGACGTGAACGTCGTTCTCGATGCCCGCCGCCCTAAGCGCGGTTTCGAAGCTCGCTACCTGCTCCGGCGGGATGCTTCGGTCCAGGCCGGCAAATGTGCCGTACACTTCGTGGTCCATCCTCGCCAGCACTTCCGGATCCTCGACCAGACTGCCGTAGAAAATCGCGGTCGCGTCGTGGTGGTCGCCGTCCAGCCCGAATGAGAGCGCCATCCCCCCACCGAAGCACCAACCCATCGTGCCTACGCGACCCGTAACGTCGCTTCGCGCCTTCAGATAGGCGACGGCCGCGTTCAAGTTGGCGACGACGGTAGGCATGTCGTCCCTCGCCTCCCCCATGAGCGCGATGTTCTCGTCCGAGTTGGAGCCGGTGCGCCCCTGGTAGAGGTCGGCGGCCAGGGTCACGTATCCCTCCGCCGCGAAGTCGTCCGCGACCTGCCGGACCCGTTCGACCAAGCCGTTCCACTCGTGGATGATCACCAAGGCCGGGAACGGCCCTTCCCCCTCGGGAACCGCCAGGTAGCCCGTGGTGGCTGCGTCGCCGTCGAGATAATGGAGGTCTTCACCCTGGAGTTCGCCACCCGCACCGATGATCGCCGGGGGTAGCTCGCTCGCTGCAGTAGGAGCCACGGCGACTCGGGGGCCTGCCGGTGCCTCGACCATCGCTGAGTCCTCGGAATCCGACGCAGCGCAGCCGCTTGTGAGGCCGAGAAGGACAACGATGGGTAACGCACGGAATCGGAACATGGCTCGTGTTTCCTGAAAAGGGTGTGAGAGACATGACGCCCTTTTGATTGCGGGCGCAACCGGGCAGGCTCGCCTCGGCCACGATCTCTGCGCCAAGGCGGTAGCGCGCGGCCGGTTCCTGCCTATTGTGGGGCGGCGCGTGATCCGTGTTCCGCCTCTTTTCTATACTCCTGGGTGAGATCGCAACAACGACGCCCAGAACCCTCGAGGAGATCCTCATGTCCGACGATTCGCCGACACTTTCCGCCGCCGGCCGCGGCCATGTATTCGACAACTTTGCCGCGACGATGGGCGACACGCCTCTGGTACGCATTCCCCGTCTGGCCGAGAAATACGGAGTCACCGCCGACATCCTGATGAAATGCGAGTTCTTCAACCCAATGGGCTCGGTCAAGGACCGTATCGGAGTGGCGATGATCGAGGCGATGGAGGAGCAGGGCGTCCTTCGCGAGGGCAGCACCATCGTGGAGCCGACGTCGGGCAATACCGGCATCGCCTTGGCCTTCGTGGCTGCCTCCAAGGGGTATCGCTGCGTGCTCACGATGCCCGAGACGATGTCCGTCGAGCGTGTGAAACTGATCGAGTATCTGGGCGCCGAGATCGTTCTCACCCCCAAGGAAGAAGGCATCGGGGGCGCCTTCACGGCCGCGGACCGGCTCACGGAAGAGATTGAGGGCGCGGTGCAGGCGGGGCAGTTCGTAAATCCCGCCAACCCAGAGATCCACCGGCGCACCACGGCCCTGGAGATCTGGAACGATACCGACGGCGGGGTCGACGTCTTCATCTCGGGTGTGGGGACCGGTGGCACGATCACGGGGGTTTCCGAGGTCCTCAAGCAACGGAATCCCGACCTGTATGCAATAGCACTCGAGCCGGAGCTGAGCCCGGTGCTTTCGGGTGGCGACCCCGGTCCGGGCAACATGATTCAGGGAATCGGGGCCGGATTCGTCCCCGAGGTGCTCAACACCGGCATTATCGACGAGGTGGTGACGATGGCGAATGACGATGCCTTCGCGATGGCCCGTGAGGCGGCCAAGGTCGAGGGCTTGCCGTGCGGTATCAGCGGTGGCGCCGCAATCTGGGCGGCTCTGCAAGTCGCTGGGAGGGAAGGAATGGGCGACAAAACCATCGTCGCCATCTTGCCGTCTTTCGCGGAACGCTACATGTCGACGGAGCTGTTCGACTAAAGAGAGCTTTCTAGGCGATCGCGCCCCGCACCACCGAGAGAGGAGTCAGGTCGGCGACCCGATTGAAGGCCAGGTCGGTGGTGAGCAGGGTGAGGTGGTGTCGCAGGCAGAGCTGCGCCAGAAGGGCGTCGATGGTCCCGAGCCGTACTCCTTCGGAACTGAGCGATGCCCGCAGCTCGGCGGCGGCTACGTAGTCGGCCCTGTCGGGGACGACGTGCGGCAGCACCGCCATGCGCTCGAGCACTTGCTCGCGGGCCTGGGTGTCGGGAAAGCCCTGTAGGAGTTCCTGCAGGATCAATCCGGTCGTGAAAACAGACTCCCCATCCCTCAGCGCCTGCGCCAGCCGACGGATCTTTGGAAGGGTCGAGGGAGCGTTTGCCCGAAACGCCAGGGACCAAACCGAGGTGTCGACCAGCAGCCTCAAAGGCGGGTCCGCTTCGTCTTATAGTCGTACGGATCCCACTCGAGCTTGTCGAAGAGGTCCAGGATTTCGACCTGCTTCCGGCGGGCGATGAACTCCTCTAGCGCCTTGGTGACAGCCGCCTTCTTGCTCTTTTCACCGCTGATTCGGAAGGCGGCGTCTAGTAATTCCGGGTCGAGCGCGAGGTTCGTGGCCATGGCGTGTCGGGGTGTGTGAGTAGCTACACAGTTACTTACACACTCTGGCAGAGGCCGTCAAGTGAGCCCAATGTGAGGCCTCAGTGGGCGTCGCCCTGGAGTGCGAGTACAGGATCCATCTTGGCGGTCCGCCTGGCCGGAAGGTACGCGGCCGCGAGCGCCACGAGGGTGAGGGTCGCAGCCACGCCGGCGTACGTGAGCGGGTCGGTGGCGCTCACGCCGTACAACTGGCTGGTCATCACCCGACTCAGCAGGAGCGAGCCGATCAACCCGAGGCCGACACCCGCTAGCGACAGGCGCGCGCCCTCGGCCAGAACCAGCCGCAGGATGTCCTCCGGTTCGGCGCCCAGCGCCAGGCGAATGCCGAGCTCGTTCGTGCGCTGCGACACCCCGTACGAGATCACGCCGTAGACCCCGATTGCCGCGAGAACGAGCGCCACCCCTCCAAACAGCACGAGCAGCATCATGCTGAAGCGCTCCCGCGCCACCGAGGCCGAGAGGATCCGATCCATCGTGGAGACCTGCGAGACGGGTACCGCGGGGTCGGCCTCTCGCACCACCTCCCGAACGGTGGCCATCAGAGCCTCGGGTTCGGCATCGGTCCGTAGGGTGAAGCTCATTCTCCGGAAGGGGGCTTGAGCCACCGGCAGATAGAGGGACGGGACGGACGGCTCGGCCAGGCCGAAATACTTGACGTCTTCAACCACGCCCACCACTTCGAAGCTCGACACGAGAAAGCCACCCAGCGCGATATGCGGTGGCAAGCCCTCGATCACCTTCCCGATCGGGTCCTCATCCGGGAAATAGCGGGCCGCGAGGGACTGGTTGACGACGGCCACTCCAAGGGAAGCACCGTCGTCGAGAGCGTCGAATCCTCGCCCGCTGAGCACGTCGATGCCCATCGTCGTGAAATACCCGGGTGAGATCTGTCGATAATGCGCAAGCGGCTCCTCGCCTCGTTCGGGGGCGATCTGGTCCCGAACGACGAAGTTGCCGAGGAACGGGATGTCCCGATCAAAAGGCAAGGCCGCGGTGGCGGCCACCGATCGCACTCCGGGCAGGCCCTCCATCCTGACAATCAGGTCCGCGTGGAAGTCGGCAATCCGCTGCAGATCGCGGTACGCTCCGGTCGGCAGGTCCACGCGCAGGGTCAGAACGCTAGAGGCGTCGAAGCCGGGAGTGGTATCGAGCAACTCGATGAAGCTGCGAGACATGAGCCCCGCGCCGACCACCAGCATCACCGCGACCGCCACCTGTGCCACCACCAGCAGCCCTCGGACCCGTTCCCGCCCCTTTCCGGCGGAGGATCCACGAGCGCCGTCCTGGAGCGCGCCTCGCACATCGGTGCGCGCGAGGCGAAGCACCGGCGCCAGGCCGAAGAGCAGCCCCGTGAAGCAGGTGGTCAAGAATGTCACGAGCAGAACCCGTCCGTTCATCGTGACCTCGTCGAGCCGTGGCAGGTCCTCCGGCCCGAACGCCACCAACAGATTCATGCCGCCCGCGGCGAGGAAGCTGCCCAGGACCGCACCCACAGCGGCGAGTACCAGGCTTTCCGTGAGAAGCTGGCGGGCGAGGCGGGCTCGTCCGGCCCCCAACGCCGTGCGCAGAGCGATCTCGGGCCCCCGATCCGCCATGCGCGAGAGCAGCAGGTTGATGACGTTTACGCACGCCACGAGCATCAACAGACCGGTCGCCCCGAACAGCACCAACAAGGTGGTTCGGGTATCCCCGACCATGGCGTCGTGAAGCGGAAGCACGGTCGTCGCATACGACCGGTTCGTGCCCGGATACTCCTCTTCGAGTCCGCGTGCCACACCAGCGATGTCCGCGCGCGCCGCGGCCGCATCCACGTCGGGTCCCAGCCGACCTACTACGTCCATCCAGCGGGCGTAGCGACCTGGGTAGGAGAGCAAGTAGCGGTTCAGCCAGAAACTGGAGCTACCAGGGAAATCGAAGCCCGGCTGCATCACCCCCACGACGGTGTACTGCGCCTCCTCGACGGTCAGCGACCGTCCAAGCACCTCCGGATCGCCGGCGAATCGGCTCATCCAGAACCCGTGGCCCAGCACGATCGCCTTGGGCGCGTCGGGCGCCCCGTCGCTCTCCATGAGCGTGCGACCGATCAGGGCCGTGCTGCCGAGCACGCTGAAGAGGTTTCCGCCCGCCCACGTACCGATGACCTTGACCGCCGCGCCGTCGGGATCGATCAACGCGAGCTCGGCCTCCGAGTATGCCGCCAGGTCCGCGAGGCTGCGGTTGCGGGCCTGAAAGTCAGCGATATCGGGGGGAGACATGAAGCCGCGCTCGACGCCGCGTTCTGCGTTCGTCGACCAGACGCGCACGAGGTCGTCCGGCGCTTCGTACGGCAGGGCCTGAAGCAGCACCGCGTCCACGACGCTGAAAATGGCCGTCACGGACCCGATGCCCAGTGCGATGGTGAGCACCGCGACCGCCGCGAAGGTCGGATGTTTCGTGAGGTTGCGAACTGCGTAGCGAACGTCTTTCACAGGGTCACTCGGGCTAGGAGATGCGCTACGGTGCCGAGGCAATTCATTCGGCGCAACGTCGAGCGGGGTGGCCACGTCTCTGCCGATGCGCCTTAGCGGCGGCGTGCGCCTTGCTGAGTCCTCGACCGGGGCGGCATGTTGCCCTCCCTCACTCTCTCTCTTGTACGGAGTCCCCTACATGCGTGGAGCACGTTGGTTGGTGCTGCTACTCCTGGTCCCGGCGATCATGGGTGCCGACACGGCGCTGGACGAATATCCCCGTCGCATCGGGATCGATGTCGAGAACTACCGCTTCGAGCTGACACTGAGTGACGACACGGACGAGATCGTGGGACGCGCGACAGTTTCCGTCCTCTTCCGGACCAACGGCGTGGCGACTCTGCCGCTCGACCTGAGCAGCGTCGACGGTGAGGGTCGGGGCATGCGGGTGTCGTCGGTCGTGATCGCAGGCGCGCAGGTCGGCTACACACACGAAGAAGACCTGCTCACCGTCCGCCTGGCCGAGCAGGGCCGAGCCGGGCACCGCATCGACGTGACCATCGCCTATCGGGGCAGCCCGGCGACCGGACTGCGCATCGGGCCGAACAAGTACGGCGACCGGACCTTCTTCAGCGACAACTGGCCCAACCGGGCCCGGAACTGGCTGCCGACGATCGACCACGTATACGAGAAGGCGATGAACGAGTTCGTCGTCACCGCGCCGAGCCACTACCAGGTGGTCTCGAACGGGCTCCTGATCGAGGAGTCGGACTTGGGTGACGGATCGCGCCTGACGCACTGGAAGCAGTCCGTCCCCATCCCCCCCTGGCTGTACGTGTTGGGGGTAGCGCGCTTCGCGGTCCAGAACGTGGACGAATTCCAGGGTAAGCCAATCCAGACCTGGGTCTACGCTCAAGATCGCGACGCGGGGTTCTACGACTTCGCGGTCCCCACCAAGCAGGCACTGGAGTTCTACGACGAGTACGTAGGGCCTTTTGCCTACGAGAAGCTCGCCAACGTGACCTCGCCCGCGACTGGCGGTGGGATGGAGGCCGCCTCCGCGATCATGTACGGGGAGAACTCGGTGACGGGAGAGCGAAGCGTGCGCTGGCGCAACGTGATCATCCACGAGATCGCGCACCAATGGTTCGGAAACGCCGTAACCGAAGCCGACTGGGACGACGTTTGGCTGAGCGAGGGGTTCGCGACCTACTTCACGCTTTTGTTCCGGGAGCACGCGTACGGCCGGGACGACTTCGTCGACGGGCTGAAGGGAGCTGCCGAGCGCGTCTTCACCCAGTACGAGCAGGACCCGGGTTACCGCATCGTGCACGACAACCTCGAGGACATGAGTCGCGTCACGAGTGGTGCGACGTACCAGAAGGGTGCGTGGGTGCTGCACATGCTGCGCAAGCGCATGGGTGACGAGGCTTTTTGGGCGGGTATCCAGGCCTACTACACGACACATATGAACGGAAGCGCGACCACGGACGACTTCCGAGCCGCGATGGAACGCGCCTCAGAGTCGGACTTGGAGGCGTTTTTCCAGCAGTGGCTGTACCAAGGCGGGAACCCGCGCCTCGAGGGGTGGTGGCGGTACGACCCGACGGCTCGAGCCATCAGCATCGAGATCAACCAGAGGCAGACCGCGGTCGGTCCGTTCGATTTCCCGCTGGAGGTGGGGATCTACATGGGCGAAAGCGAACGTCCGACGAGCATCCACAGCGTGCAGGTCACCGACACCTTTCACCGGTTCGTCATCGCCGTGCCCGGTGAGCCGCAAAACGTGCGGCTCGACCCGGACACTTGGGCGCTCTTCGAGGCCGAATTCGAGAAACGGGGACGATGATGCACAGAAGCGAGAGCACGAGAAGCTCGAGGGCTCGATTGGTGTTGCTGACGCCCGTGCTGCTCCTGGCCGTGGCGTGCGGCGCTGAGGAGCCGGTGGACACACCGTACGACCTCGTAATCACCAACGGCCGCGTAGTCGATCCCGAGTCCGGCCTCGACGCGGTTCGCACCGTGGCGATCCGAGACGGACGTGTCGTTCTCATCCTCGACGGGGACCTGTGGGGAGATCGAACGATCGACGCGACCGGACTGGTCGTGGCTCCAGGCTTCATCGATCTCCACGAGCACGGTCAGAACGAAGAATCCTACGCCCTGATGGTCCGGGATGGTGTGACGAGCGCGTTCGAGCTCGAGGTGGGGACCGGCGACGTCGACGCCTGGTATGCCGAGCGCGAGCCTGGGCAACTCGTGAACTTCGGAGTCAGCATCGGCCACATCCCGACGCGCATGGCGGTGCTCGGGGATCGGGGGCAGGACCTGCTTCCTTCGGGGATCGGGGGCTTCGGTAGCGCCTCACCAGAGCAGATCGAGGAAATGGAGGGTCTCATTCGCGTGGGACTCCAACAGGGCGCCGTCGCGGTCGGTTTCGGTTCCGCCTACACGCCGGGTGCGGAGATGTCCGAAATCGCTCGACTGTTCTCCGTCGCGGCCGAGTACGGTGCCGTATCGCACATTCATATGCGTGGCGGTCTTGCTGGGCTCGACTCGACCATCGCCGCGGCTCGCGACGCCCGCGCGCCGCTTCATATCGTGCATGCCAACTCCAGCGCCGGTGCCGCGATCGGGCCGTTCCTGGAGATGATCGAGAGCGCCAGGGACGACGGCGGTGACGTTACGACCGAGATCTATCCCTACGGTGCGGGCATGACGGAAATCCAATCCGCATTGTTCGACGACTGGGAGAGTTGGCCGGACGAGGCTTTCGCTTCCTATCAATTGGTTTCGACCGGAGCGCGCGCGACTCGGGCAACGTTCGCTCGGGCGCGTGTGGAGGGCGGCACGGTGATCATCCACAGCCGCTCGGAGGAGTTGACCCGTGCCGCGGTCGCGAGCCCGCTCCCGATGTTCGCGAGCGACGGTTTTATCGACGGAGGCGGAGGGCACCCACGAACGTCGGGTACCTACTCCAAGGTGCTGGGGCGATATGTGCGGGAGCAGGGAGTGCTATCCCTCGCGGAGGCGATCCGCCGGATGACCTTGGAACCCGCGCTGAGGTTGCAGACGCGGGTGCCCGAGATGGCTTTGAAGGGTCGGATCATGCTGGCGGGCCACGCCGACATCACGATCTTCGACCCCGAGACGGTCATCGATCGGTCCACATACGAAGACGCCATGATTCCGGCAGACGGAATCAACTATGTCATCATCGCGGGTGAGGTCGTGGTGGACGGTGGGGATTTGACATCGGCTCGTCCTGGGCGAGCGATCCGCACCCGCATTTCGGCGAGGGCGGCGAACTGATGGGTGGGCCGTCTCGGGCGAGTGGGCCCGGGACTATTGTTCGTCCGCGTCGTCCTGCTTTTTCTTCGACTTCCGGATGAGCAGGCGGTAGGCGACGTATCCGAGTCCCCCGGCTACGAGAACGGTCGGAATCCACCCGACCAGGCTCAGGACCGAGCCGCCCACAAAGACGACTGCTCCGCCTTGCAGCCAGCCCATCGCCTTGGCGTTTTGTCGTGCCCGAGCGATGTCCTTCTCCGTATAGATCTCCGCCGGAAGATTCACCCTAGAATCTCTCCACCCGTAGGTTCCGCCACCGCACCTTGATTCCTCCTCCGTCGTGGATCTGGAGCGCGATGTGCCCCGTCGCCTCGCCGATCCTCTCGTCGGTGAGGTCGATCATCTCGGTCCCGTTGAGCCAAGTCCTCACGCGATCCCCTACGACGCGCACTCTCATCTCGTTCCACTCGCCCATGCGGAGCGCGCGGTCTTTCTGAGGTTCGGGCTGGATGAGCCACCCACGCCCGTACGACTCGTAGATCCCCCCCGAAAAGAGTCCCGGCGGAGCGACTTCGGCTTGCCACCCCGTGATGCGCACGCCGTCGAGCGTCGACCGGAAAAAGACGCCCGAGTTCCCGTCCGCCTCTTGCCTGAACTCCAAGGTGAGTTCGAAGTCGGTGTACGTCGCATCCGTTCGCAAGTAGCCGTACTGGGCGTCCGGTCCACTTTCACACACGAGCTCGCCATTCTCGACATACCACAGCTCCGTGCCGTGCACGGTCCACCCCTCGAGGTCGTGGCCGTTGAAGATCGAGGTCGTTTCTTGAGCAGCGGAATCTCCGGCACACAACAAGGAGAGCGCCCACAAGACCGCGGCAGCGCTGCTCGAGGCTCTCACGTCAGCTCTCATGCAGCCGTCGGATCTTCATGTTGCGGTACCACACGGGCGTGCCGTGGTCCTGCAGCCCGATCGACCCGGACGGCGCACGACCGTAGGTGTCGGCGGGGAACTTGCTGCCAGCCACCAGCTCCTCCCATTCGTCCGAATACAGTTCATACTCGACCGTCATGTGCCCATTCAACCAGTGCTCGACGTGGTTGCCCTCCACGAGGATACGACCCGTGTTCCACTCGCCGGTCGGGTTCATGATTCGCTCGGTGGCCGAGTGGAGATCGTAATTGTCGCCCGTCAGGTGGGTGTTCATGTCCATCGTGCCCATCGCGATGTATGCCGGGTCGTCGAGCACCTGATACTCCGCGGCAACCTCCCAGAGTGCCCTCTCCGACACTTCTTTCACTCGGTAAAAGACGCCGCTGTTGCCCTCGGCGCCCACCTTGAAATCAAAGACGAGATCGAAGTCGGTGAACTCCGCGATGGTGATGATGTCGCCGCCATCCATGTCGCCGGTCGATGATTGACCGGCGAGCTCGCCGTCCAGCGCCTTCCAGGCGTCCTCCGGCACGTCCTCGCGACCGTAGCCTCGCCAGCCCTCGGAGCTGGCACCGTCGAAGAGCAGAGCCCACCCTTCGGCTTGCTCGTCCGCGGTGAGCTGGTTGTGCGCGGCCGCCGCGGAAGCCGCCTCGCTGGCCGCGGACATGTCCTCCGCGTCTTCTGCCCCGCTACAGGCGGCAATCATCCCGGCCAGCAGGACGGCCAGCGCGCGCGCTTTCTTCATAGGACGTTCATCTGCTCTGGATCCCAAGAGACCACCTTCTCGCCGAAGTAACTGTTGTTGCATGCGAGGGCGGGTGCCGCCGCGCGCAGTCCGAAAACGGCGTCTTCGTGAACCGGGGTACCGTGACGCACCCCGTTGAAGAAGTGCATATGATGGTCGAAGTGAGCGCCCTTGTAGCCGTTCTCGGCCACATAGACGCTCTCCGCGGGCGGTAGCATCTGCTTGCGCGCCTCCGCGGCTCGATCCATCTCGTCGGACTTCATCTGACTGAAAACGTCGGTGGGGCTCACCGCCTTGTTCCGGCGGAGAACGACGTCGGTCCACGTGATGTCCATCGCCCCCTCGCTTCCCACCAACCGGAGGAACGTCGTGCCCGAAGTACCGTCCACGAAATTCACCCGCAGCGAGAGGTTGAAACCAGGATGCGCGGCGGTCTCGGGATAGTCGAACATGCCGAGCAGGACATCGGGCACCTCACGCCCGTCTTTCCAATAGCGGAGCCCGCCCTGGGCCATGATTTTGCGGGGGCCGTGCGATGAAGTGACGAAGTGCAGGCTCGAAAAGAGGTGCACAAAGAGGTCGCCCGAGACGCCGGTACCGTAGTCCCGGTAGTTGCGCCAACGGAAGATGCGCAACGGATCGTACGGTCTACGCGGTGCATCCCCGAGGAACATGTCCCAGTCCACGGTCTCCTCGGACTCGTCCTCGGGAATCGAGTATTGCCATGCCCCGATCGGGTCGTTCCTCGCCCAGAAACCCTCGGCATAATTGAGTTCTCCGATCGCGCCCTGCTCGAGCAGTTCCTTGGCCTTTTCGTTGCCGAGCGAGCTCATGCCCTGGCTTCCGACCATGAACGTTTTGCCCGACTCGTTTTGGGCCCGGATCAGTTCCGCGCCCTGCTCGATCTGGTGCACCATCGGCTTCTCGCAGTAGACCGCCTTGCCGGAGCGCAGCGCTTCTACGGAGATCTTCTGATGCCAGTGGTCCGGCGTGCCCACGATGACCGCGTCGATGTCGTCGCGTTGCAGAATCTCCCGGTAGTCGCGCGTGGTGAAGACATCGGCTCCGTGCCTTGTCTTGACCGCAGTGAGCCTGCCTTCGTAGCAGTCCGCGGCGGCCACCAGCTTCACGCCCGGCACGGTCAGGGCTGTGGATACGTCGGACATGCCCATGCCGCCCGCCCCGATCACGGCCAACTGGACCTGATCGTTTGCCGACTGGTATGTGCGTGACGCGAGCGTGTACGCCTCACGTCGCTCGGTGGCGGAGAGCATGTATGGGGTGGCGCCGGCCGCGACGGCACCGGAGACGAGCTTGCTCAGGAATCGGCGGCGTGACTGAGGAGGTCGTGGATCGGTCATGACTTGGTCTCGAGTGGATGTTGGGGTCCCGCTGGAGTGGGTGGAAGAATGCGCCGTCGGCCCCGTGATTGCCAGCCGATCCGTGTTGCCCTCATCTTGCTCGACCCTCGCTCAAAGGACCGATGATGTACAATCAGATGATGCGCGCGTCCACAGCGGGGTCCCGCGGTATGCGCGGGGCCCTCTCCCTGCTCGTCTCCGGCGTCTTGCTCGCCGCCGCGCTACCGTCGGCCGCCTCCGCTCAGATCGACCTCGGGGCGCTGCAGGACGAGGCGGTCGACTGGCTCCAGCAGTACATCCGCATCAACACCATCAACCCACCAGGCAACGAGATTCGGGGCGCCGAGTTCTTCGCGGAGATCTTCGAAGCCGAAGGCATCGAGTACGAGATCGCCGAGTCGGCTCCCGGGCGCGGCAACATCTGGGCTCGCATCGAAGGCGGGAATGAACCCGGGCTCGTACTGCTGCACCACATGGACGTCGTACCCGCCGATGAGCGCTTCTGGAGGAC
Organism: Gemmatimonadota bacterium; assembly: GCA_036338615.1. Taxonomy (GTDB): domain Bacteria; phylum Gemmatimonadota; class Gemmatimonadetes; order Longimicrobiales; family Gaopeijiaceae; genus UBA1138. The sequence goes on along the minus strand of JAYZBT010000395.1, from coordinate 9,470 downwards.
CGACCCACTCTCCGGTGCGCTGAGCGACGGCTACATCAACGGCCGCGGGGCGCTCGATACCAAGACCAGCGGGATTCTGCATCTCGCGACGTTCCTGGCGCTGCACCGCAGCGGCACGCCGCTCAACCGCGACGTCGTCTTCATGGCGACCGCGGACGAGGAGGCCGGCGGCTTCTTTGGAGCTGGCTGGTTGGTGGAGAACCGAAGTGAAATCTTCGAAGGCATCGGCTTTCTGCTCAACGAAGGCGGCGGCGGCGCGGTCGTGGAGGGAAAGGTCCAGTTCGGGCTCGAGGTCACGCAGAAAGTGCCGTATTGGGTGCGACTCACCGCTACCGGCGAGCCAGGGCACGGGTCGAGGCCTCTGGTATCCTACGCCTCCTTGGAGTTGATCGAAGCGCTCGACCGCTTCGGGCGGCACGAGTTTGCGGCTCGCGTGATCCCGGCGGTGGATCGGCACTTCAAGGGCATGGCCGAACGCCATCCTGAGCCCTGGCGCAGTCGGTTCCAGGACCTCGCGTCGGCCATTCGCGAGCCGGGAGTGCTGAGGGAGCTGCAGGTGTATGCGCCTGGTCTTCACACACTCGTGCGTAACACCTGCTCGATCACCCGATTCGGCGGGAGCGAGAAGATCAACGTGGTCTCGCCGGAGGTTTGGGCCGAAATCGACTGCCGCCTTCTGCCCGACCAGGATCCCGAGGCATGGCTCGCCGAGTTGCAAGCGGTGCTCGGCCCGGAGATCGAAATGGACGTGATGATGGGGTTCACACCGGCGGTATCGTCGACCGACACGGACCTCTACCGGGCGGTACGGGACGTGACGCTCGAGACCTTTCCGGAGACGAGCTTCGTTCCACAGGTCCTGGGCGGCTTCACCGACAGCCACTTTTTTCGTGATCTCGGCGTGGTCAGCTATGGCTATAGCGCGACGGCCACGCCCGCGGAGGATTCGGGCGGAGTCCACGGAAACAACGAGCGCGTGACGGAAGAGAATGTCCGTCGCGGCGTGGAAATGACCATCAAGATCCTAGAGCGCTTCGCAGCGACCCGACCCATCATGGAGGAAGAATAATGGCCGAGTACGTGCAGGACGTCTGGTCGACCGAGGCCCGCGAGATCATGCCCGGATTCCGAGGGCATTTCGTGCATTCCGAGCATACCACGCACGTCTTTTGGGACGTATCGGAGGGAGCGACCGTGCCAGATCACAGTCACCCACACGAACAGATCGTGAATATGCTGGAGGGCACCATAGAACTCGTGGTGGATGGCACGTCGCACGTGCTCAGCGCCGGGGATGTGCTCGTCATCGACGGCGGGGTCGTGCATGGGGGGACCGCGCGCACGGCGTGTAGGATTCTCGATGTCTTCTCTCCCGTTCGCGAGGAATACCGTTGAGGTCCGGACGGGGTCTCGCCGGCCTGTCGGTGCTGATCCTGTGGACCGTCATGGCCACGCCTGGGTTCGCCCAGCAGGCTCCGTTGGACCAGGTCGAGCGTTGGCCTCCCGTCGCGACGTTCTCGATCCTCGGCTACGACCCCGAAACCGGCGAGGTTGGTGGGGCCGTCCAGTCGCGCGTCTTTTCAGTGGGGAATGGAGTGCTCTGGGCGGAGGCCGGCGTGGGCGTCGTCGCCACCCAGGCGATCGTGGACGTCAGCTATGGGCCGCAGGGTATCGAGCTCTTGAGACAGGGCCTCTCCGCCCAGGCGGTGGTAGAGGCGATTCTCGAGAATGATCCGGATCCGCGCCCGGACCGCTGGAGCAAGCTGGGTCGTCAGTTCTCGGTGATGGACGCGCGGGGTGAGGTGGCGACCCATACGGGTCCGCGAGCGTCCGATTGGGCTGGGCACAGGGTCGGCACATACGTCTCGGCGCAGGGCAACATCCTGGCGGGACCGGACGTCGTCAGCGACATGGTCGATGCGTTCGTGGCGACCGAGGGACACCTCTCCTTCAAGTTGATGGCCGCGCTCGAGGCGGGTCAGGCCGCTGGAGGCGACAGACGGGGCATGCAGTCCGCGGCCATGATCGTCGTGGGGGAGGGGGGCGGGGTCTGGCTCAATAACGACGTCGTATTGCGTCTTCAGGTCGACGATGCGGAGGACCCAATCGTGGAACTGCGGCGTCTGGTCGAGATCGCGGGACGACAGCGCCAGAGGGTGCGAGGGCGATAGCGCGCAAAAGAGAAAGGGCCGCCAAGGCACCTGCCTCCGCGACCCAGTGGCGCGGCTTCGGCCGAAGCTGCGTTGAACGCGACCATGCCCATCATCAGAGCCACTCGATACATCCCCTTCATCATCATCATCCTCACGTGAGTGTAGCGAACCCCCTGGCTCGCTCCAGCTATGGGGCATTTTCATCGCCCTGCGCTGGTGGTTCCTGCACCTAAACAGACGTTGCGCAAGAGGCAAAGGTTGCAGCGTCTTCCTCTACCGCGCCCATCCACTACGAAAAAAGGGCCTCGGCATTTTACCGGAGCCCTTTCCTATGCGGGGCCAACGAGCGGGCATGCCCCGCGCGTTCGCCCTCGTTGGTGCAGCGTCAGCAGTGCTGCTCGTACGCCACCTGTAAGTCCGCCGCGATATCTTCGGGGTGGCGCCCTTCGATCTGGTGGCGCTCCATGAAGTAGGCCAACTCGCCGTCCTTGAACAGCGCAATAGACGGGGAAGAAGGCGGGTAGCCGGTGATATAGTCCCGCGTGCGGTCCGTCGCCGACATGTCCTGGCCGGCGAACACGGTGGTCAGGACCTCGGGCTTCGTTTCTCCCTGAAGCGACATGTAGACGGCGGGACGCATCATGGCCGCTGCGCATCCGCACACGGAATTCACCACGACCAGCGTGCTCCGCTTCTCGGTCCCGAGCGTCTCATCGACATCTTCCGGGGTCCGCATTTCTGCAAACCCGACGCGAACGAGATCCTCTCGCATCGGGGCGACCATCATTTCTGGATAGGGCATGGACCCTCCTGTGCTGCCGCCTGGGGGGCGACGGGGTTTGTACCGGTTCGTACCGGGGATAAGATTACCCCAACTTGAAGGGCTGTCCACCTGGAGCCGAATGGGACGGCTCCTGCTCCGCTTCATGTTGCTGGAGCATTCGCCTCCGGCGACCTTTTCTCATGTCCACAAGTACAGAGATCGCCTGCCTCACCGTCAACGGCGACCGCCGCGAAATCGGTGTGCCCACGCACTTCACGTTGCTGGAAGCCCTACGTTACGTCATGGGCCTAACGGGCTCGAAGCAGGGGTGTGACAAAGGCGATTGCGGCGCCTGTACCGTGATCCTGGACGGAGAACCGACCCTGTCGTGCCTCACACCCGTGTGGGAGGCCGAGGGGCGTGAGGTCACGACCGTAGAGGGCCTGGCCTCTGCCGACGCGCCGCACCCGCTACAGGACGCGTTCGACCTCAACGGCGCAGCCCAATGCGGTTTTTGTACCCCTGGCATCCTCTGTTCTGCCGCCGTTCTGCTCGACAAGTCGCCCAGTCCGACGCGTGAGCAGATCCGCGAGGCCCTCTCTGGAAACCTCTGTCGCTGTACGGGCTATACGAAGATCTACGATGCCGTGGAGGCCGCTGCGGCCACGCTCCGGAATGGGGCTCATGGCTCCTAACACCAAGTCCGACTTGGAGTTAATCGGCACGCCCATGCGGAAGGTCGAGGGGCTCGACAAGTCTACGGGTCGAGCGCTCTACACCGACGATCTGGTGTTTCCCGGCATGCTGCACGGCAAGATTCTCCGCAGCCCGCACCCACACGCTCGCATCGTATCGATCGACACTGACGCGGCCGAAGCGTTGGACGGAGTGCACGGCGTGGTAACGGGGCGAGATATGCCGACCACGTACGGCATCATCCCGTGGACTCCGGATGAATACCCGCTCTGCGTGGACCGAGTCCGGTACGTCGGGGACGGGGTCGCGGCGGTGGCCGCGGTCGACGAGGACACCGCGGTCCGCGCCCTCGGGCTCATCGACGTCGAGTACGAAGTGCTTCCGCCTTTCCTCGATCCCTACAAGGCGCTCGAAGCGGACGGTTCGACGCCCTATGTGCATGCGCCGAAAAAAGAGGGCTGGAACGGCAACATCACCAAGAAGGTGAACCTGGAGTTCGGCGAGGTCGACGAGTCGATGGACGCCTCCGATGTCGTCGTCGAGGGCGAGTACTTCTTCGAGGGCACGACCCACACCCCCATCGAACCGCATTGCGCGATCGGGCTGTGGCAAGCGGGAGGTGGCTTCAAGGGGCCCGGTGGTGAGTCGTCGGGCAAGCTCACGGTGTGGTCCGCGACCCAGGTTCCGCACTATCTGCACCGAGAGTTGGCTCGTGTCCTCGGCGTCGACCAGGCGCACGTGCGTGTGCTTCAGCCGCTGGTGGGCGGAGCCTTCGGCGGCAAGAGCGAGCCGTTCGACCTCGAGTTCTGCGTGTCGAAGCTCTCCATGATCACGGGCCGACCGGTCAAGATCCTGTACACACGCGAGGAGGTCTTCTACGCGCACCGCGGAAGACACCCCTTCTATATGAAGTACCGGACCGGCGCGACCGCGGACGGTAGGCTGACGTCTGTGGACGCGCAGACCCTCCTGGACGGAGGCGCCTACGCCTCCTTCGGGTTGGTCACGACGTACTACTCGGGCCAACTGTTGTGCGCGCCCTACCAGATGGCGGCGTACCGCTTCGATTCGACCCGCGTGTACACCAACAAACCAGCGTGCGGCCCCAAGCGCGGGCATGGTTCGGTTCAGCCCCGCTTCGCCTTCGAGGTACAGATCGACAAGTTGTCCGAGAGGGTCGGCCTCGACCCGATCGAGTTCCGTCGGCGCAACTTCATCGGCTCCGACACGCGCACGATCAACGAGTTACGGGTGACCTCGAACGGCTTCATGGAGTGTCTCGAGTCCGTGGAGCGGGCGAGTGCTTGGCAGGAACGCTTTCGCAAACTGCCCTTCGGTCACGGCCTCGGAATCGCCGGGTCGACATACATCACCGGTACCAACTACCCGATCTACCCGAACGAGATGCCGCAGTCCGGCGTGCAGATGCAGGTCGACCGTTCCGGACGCGTCTCCGTATTCAGCGGAGCCAGCGAGATCGGCCAGGGTTGCGACTCCATGGTGGCGTACATCGCAGCGGAGGAGTTGGGCGTGCCGCTCGACTACGTGCGCGTATTGCGCGGGGACACCGATTTCACGCCGGTCGACCTGGGTGCCTATTCGAGCCGTGTGACCTTCATGGTCGGGAACGCCGCGATCGACGCCGCGCGCAAGCTGCGCGATATGGTGCAACAGGCTGTCGCGGAGCACTGGGAGGTAAGGCCGGGAGAAGTATTGCTCGCGGGGGCCCTGGCGCTGTGGGCGCCCGACACCGAGCGACACATGCACATCAAGAAGGCGTTCAATCTCGCCGAAGAGAAGTTCGGGACACTCGGATCGACCGGCTCGTACAACACTCCCAAGGACGTTCACGGAGATTATCGGGGCGGGACGATCGGGTCGTCGCCCGCGTACTCCTTCACCGCGCATGTCGCCGAGGTCGAGGTCGACGTCGAGACGGGCGTCGTCGAGGTGAAGAAGATCTGGGTCGCCCACGACTGCGGCAGAGCGCTCAATCCGGTTTTGGTCGAAGGCCAGATGGAGGGCTCCGCATATATGGGCTTCGGCGAGGCGCTCATGGAGGAGCAGGTCTTCAAGGATGCCGATCACGGTATGGCCGGGCTGCACGATGCCCCTTCCCTACTCGACTACCGGATTCCGACGAGTCTCGACACTCCGGAGCTACAGGCCCTGATCGTCGAGTCGATCGACCCGGAGGGTCCATACGGCGCGAAGGAGGCCGGCGAGGGGCCGCTGCATCCGTCCATCCCGGCGATCGCGAACGCGATCTACGATGCGGTGGGTGTGCGCATGGACCGGCTGCCGTTTACCCCACCCAACGTGTGGCGGGAGATCGCGGCTGCTCGGGAGGCGTATACCCTGCGTAAGCCTGTTGCTCCCAGTGGCGTCGCGGCTCCGGCGCTCGCTCCCGAACCGGTGCCGGGGGACTGATGCGACAGCCGGTAGGCCTCTTGATCAAGTACCGCGCGTTGGTGGGTCCGGTGGTACTGGTGGCCATCTTCGTGGTCGCGGCTCGTTGGTCACCGTTCGAGCAGCACGGCCGGCCGGTGGCGACCGCGCCGGGGGACGAGTTGACCGAGACCGCTGGAATGGGTTGGGCCGACGAAGACTGGGCGATCTTCGACTCCCGGGTGCGTTGGGCGCTCGAGCAGCGACTCGACACGCTCCCGCTTGGCAAAGCCATGGCCGAGATGGGTCGTTCATTCGTGGGCGCGGCTTACGTGCCGGGTACGCTCGAGGTTGAAGGACCCGAACGGCTGGTCATCAACTTCCAGGGCCTCGATTGCGTGACGTTCGTCGAGAACACGTGGGCACTCGCGAGTTTCGTGCGCGTGATCGGTGGCGCGCTCGGACTCGATGCGATCAGGTCCCTCGGCAATCGCGCACTCAGCGAGCGGCGGTACGAGTCTGTGCTGAGGACCGTGCGCTACCGGGACGGGCGCATCGACGGCTACGCGAGTCGCCTTCATTATTTCAGCGACTGGGTGGGCGACAACGCGCAGCGCGGCCTGGTGCGTGACATCAGCCGGGAATTGGGAGGCGCGCTCGATACGGAAACCATCGACTTCATGAGCACGCATACGGAAGCGTACCGGCAGCTCGCCGACCCGTCGCTCGTGGTGCTCGTCGAGCAGGCCGAACGGAGGCTCACCGGCGCGGGACGCTACTTCGTGCCCCAGAAGCGCATCGCGGACGTGGTCGGGAGCATCCAGGACGGTGACATCATCGCGGCGACGAGTACGGTCCCCGGCCTCGACGTGGCGCATACCGGGCTCGCGCTCTGGGTCGACGGAACGCTTCACATGCTGCACGCGCCGCTCGTCGGGGAAGCCGTGCAAGTCAGCGCGGTGTCGCTCGCGGACCGCATCCAACGCATCGGTGGACAGGACGGGATTATCGTGGCTCGCCCCCTGATCGACGCCTTGATCGTGGACGAGACGGAGCGATGACATGCTGAGGTTGCCACCCTTCCGATATCATCGACCCGAGACGGTCGAACGGGCGCTCGACATCATGGGCGAACACTCCGGTGCCGCCATGTATGTGGCCGGCGGCACCGACCTGATTCCGAACATGAAGCACCGCCTCTTCGAGCCCGGCCACCTGGTTGCGCTCAAGCGGATCCAAGAGATGGGTGGCATCACGGTAGCCGACGGATACCTGCGTATCGGAGCCGCGGAGACGCTCTCTGGTATCGCGGCGAACCCGGAGGTGCTCACGCGCTTTCCGGCGCTGGCCGATGCAGCGGGGCATGTGGCGGGACCGCAGCTTCGCAACTCGGGCACCATCGGCGGCAACCTGTGCCTGGAGACGCGCTGCACGTACTACAACCAGACCGCGTTCTGGCGGGATGCGCTCGGTTATTGCCTCAAGAAGGACGGCACGGTCTGCCACGTTACGAGGGTTGGCAAGAAGTGCGTTGCCGCCCACTCGGCCGACACGCCGCCCGTACTCATGACGCTCGACGCCGTGGTGACGCTCGTCGGTCCAGAGGGCCGGCGGGAGGTCCCGGTGCGCGACTTTTTCGTAGCGGACGGCATCGTCAATTCGCGTCGGGCACCGGACGAAATCTTGACCGAGGTACGCATCCCCCTCGCCTCCGGCGAGCGCAAACAGGCGTACGCCAAGTTGCGGTATCGGAAGTCGATCGATTTCCCGCTGCTCACGGTAGCGGTCGCCGCGGACCTCGAGGGGGACGGCACGGTGCGGTCCATCGAGGGCGTGGTTACGGCGCTCGGTTCGCGACCGCGCGTGCTCTCTGGCTGGGGAGACGTAGCGCTCGGCCGGACCCTCGACGACGACCTTCTGGACGAGCTCGCTCAGCGAGCGTACAAGCAATGCCATCCGCTCGAGAACATGATCGTGGATGCCGAGTGGCGGCGCGCGATGGTGCCTGTCTATGTGCGTCGGTCGCTGGAGAAGCTGAGCGTGGCGTAGATCCGTCGCGGCCCGCTGGGTGCGTGGCCGACCTCGTCGACCAGGCCGATTCCTGGGCCTACTGCGACTCGCAAGGGGTCGCGGAGGTTCGCGAGTTCTTGGCGAATGAGGTCAACCGATGGGACGGCGTCCGGGTAAGCGCGGACGACATCATCTTCTTCAACGGCCTCGGCGACGCCGTGGCGAAGGTGTACGGATTTCTGCCCGACCTGACGGATATTCGCAACAAAGTCAAGCACAACGACTCAATCGCCGGGATCCTGCTGCTCTCGCCGGCTAACCCCATGGGGGCCGTGTACCCCAGGGAACTGCTCGAGGAGATCGCTTCGATCGCGCGCGAGCACGACGTCTTCATCCAAGCGGTTCGTCGACCACCTGATGGGCGCGACCGGCATCGTCGTAGTGCCGCTGACGGGCTTTCAGTGTGCCCACCACGGGTTCCGCTCGCGATCGATCAATGCGTGGCGAGCGCGGGGTAGTCGGGGGTCTATTCGCGACCCCTACCCGCGTCCGAGTGGGTCGGGACAGTTCTCGGTCCGCCGCGTGTCGGAGAGTTGTGTGACCTTCCAGCCGTCGGCGTCGCGCAGAAGCTCGATCGAATTGATCCCGCAATGCCGTACGGCGCCCTCCAGATAGAAGGTGTAAGGCACCCAGGCGGAGGCCATGTCGCCGTCGACGTCGATGTCGAGATCGTACACCTGCTCGTCCCAACTGCCTCCCGATTGACCAATCGCTTCGATCCACCCGTCGACGGCCTGCGCCGCGATCACGGCCGGCCCGTTCCTCGTAGAAATCACCGCGAAGCGGGCGTCGGGTGCGAACATCGCCCGAACCATCTCCGGGTTCGCGGTATGCATGCCTTCGAAGACCTGCATGATCGTCGCCCTGACCCCCACTTCACCGTCCTGGGCGTGCAACCCCGGGGCGAATGTAGTGGGAGCAATCAGCAAGATGGCGCTCACCAAGATGCGTTTGTCCATTTCGCTCTTCCGTCCCTCTACCCGATCAGGACGATCGGAATCAGCAGTGTGGCGACCGTCGTAATCAGTACGATAGCAAGGATGTTGAGCACCACGCCCGCGCGGCTCATTTGCGGGATCGTGATGTAGCCGGAGGCGAAGACGATCGCGTTCGGGGGTGTGGCTACCGGGAGCATGAATGCCATCGACGCGGCGAGTCCAGCGGTCGCCATGAGGAGCAGGGGCTCCATTCCCAGTCCCACGGCGGCGCCGGCCATGATCGGCATCGCCATGGTCGAGGTCGCGGTGTTCGATGTGACTTCCGTGAGGAAAACGACCAATGCCGCTACCACCGCGATGATGACGACCACGGGTACCGTGTCCAGCGATGCCACGACGCCACCGATCCAGGCCGCGAGACCCGACTGATCCATGGCCCGTGCCAAGGAGAGGCCACCGCCG
>JAYZBT010000394.1:0-7441 GCA_036338615.1 Gemmatimonadota bacterium | reverse complement strand
CTCTGCCAAGATATCCGCATACGCAGGATCGTCGATCAGGTTGACTAGGCCGTCAGGGTCGTTCTCGTAATCGTACAACTCCTCGGGGACTCTGTCAGTGAAGAGATCCACCCGTGCCTGCATGTTGGAGTCCGTCTTGCCGGCCTCGAGCATCGCGGCCCACGTAGGGCCGCTCATGGACTCCATCTGAACTTGTTCGAGACCGTAAAAGGGGTTGTAGATATACCCGAACTTCCGATTTTGCAGTGCCCGCATGGGGAGGCGACGATTGTTGAAGGGCCTGTTGAATTCGGTGAACACAGACGTACGCCAACCCTGCTCCGCTCCCGTGAGTAGCGGCAAAAACGACTCGCCGTCCATGTTGGGGACCTGCGTAAGGCCGGCTGCCTCCAATATCGTCGGCATGTAGTCGATGCCCGATATGAAGTGCGTGGTGTCGACGGTACCGGGTGTCGTCTTGCCAGGCCACCGCACGATCCAGGGCGTTTTGGTGCTGTTGAGGTAGGCGTTGGCCTTGGCGAAAGGAAAAGAAGCGCCGTTGTCGCTCAAGAACATCACCAGGGTATTGTCCCCGAATCCCTCTTCCTCGAGGATCTCCAGGATGGCACCGACGACGTCGTCCGCGCGATGTACGCTGGTATAGTAGGCAGCGAGTTCTTCGCGTACCTCGGGTAGGTCCGGCAAGAATCCGGGCACTTCGATTTCTTCCGGCGCGTAGACGCGGCTGACGGGATAGTCGTAGGCTTCACCACCCTTTCCGTAAAAGGGCTTGTGGGGATCATGTGTGTTGAGCATCAGCCAGAAGTTCCTGTCCGTGTCCTGGGCCATTCTCAGGAAATCCGTCATGTATTTCTTGTAGAGCTCTAGGGCCCTGCCGTTGCCCCGGTGACGCATCCATATCCCTGAGTCGGGCTCGGCTGGCCTCGGCCCGAGGTCCCAAGCGAAGCGACTGGTGGGCTGCAGGTGCGCGCTCTTGCCGATACTGCCCTTGAGATACCCCGCCGCGCCAAGGCTCTCCTGCAGGAGGGGGACATCGTCCGCTATGGGGTCGAAGGCAGGGGCCCCGTTGTTATGGGGAAACCTGCCTGTCATCAGCGTCTGTCGACTCGGCTGACACACCGCGATGGTGACATGCCCGTTCGTGAAGCGAAGCCCCTCGGACGCGAGCCTGTCGATGTTGGGGGTAATACCGTCTACAGTAGAGCCGTAGGCGCCCACCGAGGTCCACTCGAGATCATCCGCGGTTATGAGCAGGAAGTTCATGGGTTGCGGCTGATCTTGACCGGCGCCACAGCCCTGGACGAGCCACGGAATCCCAATGAGGGCAGCGCACAAAGCAGCTTTCGAACGATTCATTCCACAAGGTATGACGCGGGGTCGTGGAAGGGACAGGCGAGTTCGCGCCTCACCCCGCGACGAGACTCACCGGCCGATCGCGAGCAACTGGGCCACCAATGCCTGCACTCCGGGATCGGCAGGGCGCAGCTCGACGAGGCGCTCCGCGTAGGGGAGCGCCAGCGCGGTTCTCCCGCTGTCTCGATGGAAGACTGCCAGCGCCTGGAGGATGTCGACGTCGGTCGGGTGCAACTCCAGAGCGGATTCCAACACACCGATCGCCCGCTCGTCACCGGTCGTATTGAAAGCGACCCCCAGGACATAGGAGAACCGGGCGACTTCGGGCGCCCCCGCGGCCGCACGCTGCAGCATCGGAAGCGCCTCGGTGACACGACCCTGCCGCACGCGCAACAGACCCATCGCATGAAGCAAAGCCGGGTCATCGGGGACGCGACGCAGGCCTTCGCTCAGCACGACTTCGACGTCGGAATCGCGACCCTGAGCGCGCAGCAGATCGGCCAGGTTCGTGTAGGCCGGCACGGACGTCGAATCCAACGACAGCGCCTCCCGGCCGGCCGCTTCGGAGCGCGCGGCGTCACCCCGCTGCGCCCACAATTGGGCCAGGTTGAGGTGGGCGCTCGGGTGATCGGAATTGACCATCTGGGCGTCGACGTACTCGGCGAGTCCTTCGGCGAGGCGCGTGTTCTGCGCTCCACCGGGCAATCGTACCGCCGGCACCGAGGCGAGTAGGCGTGCGGCTTCGATTCGAACCACGCGCGTCGAGTCGCCCAGGAGTCTGTACGCTAGCTGGAGCCGCACTGCGGGCGGAGACGAAGCGAGTGCCTCGAGGGCCCCCAGCCGCACGAGCGGGTCCGCGTCTTCAATCCCGAGTTCGACGGTCACGAGGCGGCCCGGCGCACCCATGTACGGCTCCAGCGCAGACAACGCCGAGGCGCGCACGAACCCGGACTCGCCGCGGTCGCGGACCACACGCTCCAGCATGGCACCCGCGGTGGCCCTACCCTCCCAAGCAGCGAGGAACGCTCGAGAGAAATGGGGGACCGAATCTGCGCGCGGTCCGTACCAGGCCTCCACGGCGTCTGCCGCCCAACTCGCCGGCCGGTCCCGGTGGCAGGAGGTGCACGCGTTGGGCGCACCCGTCACCAGAGTCAGATCGGGACGGGGCACGCGGAGGCTATGGTCCCGCCTTGGGTCCACGCCCATGTACGTGCGCTCCGGCATGTGGCAATCGACACACGCGGGTCGCGTGGCCTCCGCCAGGTGGTAGTCATGCTCGGGCGTGTCGAACACCGCCGGCGCGTGGCACTGGCTGCAGACCGCGTTCCCTCGCGCCCGCAGCCCGAGCGTGTGCGGATCATGGCAGTCGGTGCAGGTCACCCCAGCTCGGTACATCTTGCTCTGAATGAACGACCCGTAGACGTAGACCTCGCCCAGGATCTGACCATCGGGGTGGTAGACGCCGTCACGCAGGAGCGCCGGTCGGTCGGAGTCCAAGAATGGAGTGCCCGCGCTCCGCCCCTCCGCGACCGTCGAACGACGTGAATGACAGTGGGCACAGGTTCCCACCTGGTCCGCCGACGCCAGGGTCTCGGTTCTTTGAGCAATCCGCTGATCGGCGGCACGCATCCATTGCCCGCGGTCGTCGCCCGCGAGTGCGATGGCCCACGAGTCTGGAGTGTTGCCGAGGCCCGTGGCTACGCGCTCGGCGAGCGTGACGTGCTCCGCTCCCGGACCGTGACAGGCCTCGCAAGACACGTCGATCTCGGACCACGTCGTCGCGTAGCTGCTCGATGAAGGGTCGAAGTTCTTGCGCAGGTTCGTCGAATGACATTCCGCGCACTGGTAGTTCCAAGTTTGTTCGCGCCGCGTCCAGTGCAGCGCATCGGCGGGACTGATGCGCTCATCGGGGTACAGATGGAACCATCGCTGCCCCCCGTCTCCGACGGGACGACTGTCCCAGGCGATCCCGAGCGCCTGATAGCGACCGCCCGGGAACTCTACCAGATACTGCTGCAGCGGCTCGACGCCGAACGTATAGGCGACTTCGTATGCTTCGAGCGCACCCGTCGGACTCTCCGTCTCGACGAAGAAGGTGCCGTCCCGGTTGGAGAACCTAGAAACAACTCCAAGGTGCTCGAAGCTTGCGTTGTCGAAGTCGCCGAGGACCGTGGCCTCGGTAGGCTCCTGCATCGCAAGGTCGTGGTGTGATCCCGTCCAGGCCTCGGCCTGCTCGACATGGCAGGTCGAACAGGTGTTCCGACCGACGTATTCGGGCTCATCCGCATCAGGGACCGGACCAGGGCCGCATGCCGCGGAAAACGCGCAGGCGAGGGTAACCAATAGAGCCCGTCGCAGTTGAATCACGAACCCGATGATGGTCTCCCTTGTGCGATTCAGCCGCCCGGCGCGTAGCCCGGACCCCGCAGAATCGCACCCGGTCGCGCACCGGTGACCTCGCCGTCCCGGACGACGGCGATTCCGCGCACGAACACGTGTGGGATCCCCACCGGATACTGGTGCGGTTCGGCGAACGTCGCTCGGTCCAGCACGGTCTCCGGGTCGAAGACGGTCAGGTCCGCGATGGCGCCCACCTCGATCCTCCCCCGACCCTGGAAGCCGAGGCGGTCCGCGGTGGCGGACGTCATGCGGCGAACGGCCTCCTCGAGGCCGATCACACCCCGTTCACGCACGTACACGCCGAGCACCCGCGGGAAGGTGCCGTAACCGCGCGGATGTGGGCTGGCTTCTCCGAAGTGGGAGAGGCGTCCGTCCGAACCGATCATCCCGTACTCGGACTGCATGAAGCGCTCGACGTCACCCTCGTCGAAGGCGTGGTATATGCCACCGCAGCCACCGGCCTGGTCCAACTCGATGACGAGATCCGCGATCGCGTCGGGCGTAGCGGCGACATCCCGTGATTCCAGCACCTCGGCGAGCGTCCATCCGGCCAGGTCGTCGGGGAAAGCGGCCGCCGCGTGCTCCCCGATTCGGCACGAGACGATCTGAATCTTCGACGGGTCGTCCGCAAAGCGCATCTCGACGAACGCCTTGATGTCGTCCTGGATCCGAGCACGCGTTTCGGGGTCCGCCAGCCGTCGTTCAAGCCCGCCTCCCTCCTGCGCCCACCGCGGAATCATGCTGGATAGTCCCGTGGAGGAGGCCGTGTACGGGTATTGGTCGAACGTGATGTCGACTCCATCAGCCCGCGCATCACGCATGAGCTCGATCGACAGGTCGCTCTGACCAAAGTTGCGATGCCCGCCGACCTTGTGGTGCGTCATCTGCACGGGAATGCCGGCCTCCCGCCCGATGCGGATCGTCTCCCGCACCGACGTGAGCACGGCCACGTCCTCGTTGCGCATGTGCGATATGTAGATGCCTCCTGCGGCCGCGGCGACACGAGACAGTTCGATGACTTCTTCGGTCTCCGCAAAGCTTCCGGGCAGGTAGAAGAGCCCTGTGGAGATCCCGAGCGCGCCGTCGGTCATGCCCTGGGCCACGTACTGCTTCATGCGGTCGAGTTCATCGTCGGTGGGCGCCCGGTCCTCCGTGCCGACCACCCGCGTGCGAATCGTTCCGTGACCGATGAACATCGCGAAGTTCGGCGCGGTCCCGCCCGTCGACGTCAGCGAGTCGTAGAACGCCGCGAGCTCGAGCGGCGAGCCGCCGTCGTTGCCCTCGGTGAGGGTCGTGACACCCTGAAGCACGAAGTTGTCCGCGGTCGGGATCTCGAAGATCGTGCCCCGAGAGTGCGTGTGAGGATCGATGAACCCGGGCGAGACGACATGGCCCGCCACGTCGATCCGCTCGCCCGTCGACCGACCCACGAGATCACCGACCTCGGTGATGTATCCGTCCCGCACGCCCACGTCCGCCACGTACTGAGCGGCTCCCGTACCGTCGACGACCGAGCCGCCCTCGAGGATCAGATCGAAGTCGGTGTCGGGCTCGGGCGGCGAGTCTCCGGCGCAAGCGAACACGGAGACGGCCAGGATCCCTGACGTCAATAGAGGCCCCACGGCTCGGATCCTCACTTCAACACCCCCTGCAGCGACACCAGGTGCTGCTCCGTGAGGCCTTCCATCTCGAAAAGCGACACGCCAGACGCCCCGGCATCGCGCACCGTCCCGACGGCTCGCGCCAGATCAGCCGGGTCCAGGTCGGGCAGATACAGTCCGGCGTTGAGATGGCGCCCGCTTCCCTCGAGCGCGCCAACACCGTCCCGTACCCCCTCCCCGATCCAGGGGATGTCTTCCAAATAGAAATCGTGGTAGAGCATCGGGAAGAATCGGTCGAGCGGCCACTCGTCCCACGACTGCCGAACGAGCGCGCGCGCGATGTCGGGCGTGGGGAAGACCGCCGCAGTAATGGGTTTGCCGTGCCCGTGCACGGCGTCCGAAAGCACGCGTACAGCTCCGGTGACGCTATCCCAGCGGAACCGGCGCCATTCGGCGTCGCTCGGCGGATCGGCCTTATCGAGCGGGTCGCGTCCGTACTCGGCAGCGAACTGTTCGCGGCATACGTCGCAATAGCAGAAGTCGAACTCCGCCATCTCGACGTCCTGTACGAGGTCGTACGTGTCCCACAGTCCGCGCGGCAGGATGACGTCGCAGTGGCGCACATAGTCGAGATGCACACCGTCCACCTTCGGATTTGCTGCAAGCTCGTCGATGCGCCCCCGCAAGTATTCGCGCACCGGATCCCGTGACGGACACACCCACCGGTAGTAACCGACATAGGGTGGGTGCTCGAGCGACGACTCGAGATTCCGGCTCACCGTGAACCACTCGGGGTGGTTCTCGCTGACCCACGTGTCGCCGTTCCGGTTCAGGGTCCAGAACCAACGATGGAATGCGAGATCCTCGGCGTGCGCCGCGTCGGCCACCAGGTCGATCTCGCCGCCCGAAACCAGTACGGCCGTAATGCCCGCCTCGCGTACCCGGGCGAATCGGCGCTGCCACTCCGCGGCGTCATAGTCCCTGCCGCCGTGCACCCAAGTCCAAGCGCTGAACTCGGGAGGCACGAGTTCGTTGGTGGCTGCATCCTCCGAGGACGCGCACGCGGGCAGAGCACCGAGCGCCACCGCACCGGCGGACGCCTTGAGAAAGTCCCTCCTTCTCATTCACGCCCCCCGACGAATCGCACCACGCCCCACATCTCCGGCACATGCATGTTGATGACACCCTGCGGTGACCACACCCAGTTGTCTTCGGGGTGCTGCCGCTCGTCGGTGGGCACCGCCGCCTTTTCGTAACCGTCGCCTACCACCTCGAGCGGCCATTGGACCCGGGAAAAATTCACCCGCCACCCATCCCCGACGTGCGGGGCGCGCCCGGGCGGGGCGCCTGGCGGCCGCAGGTCAGTCCAGGGAATCGCGATCTCCACGCTCCAGCCTCGGTCCACATCCGACGGGTCGTTGAGGGTCCCGTCGAGGCGCACCGCGGTGATCAGTCCCGGCATATCCCACTGAATGTGCGCCTTCCCCCCGGCTGAATACGGCTTGTCCAGGAAGAGGTCGAACTCGGTTCCGAGCGCGTTGATCTCCAACTCGAAGTATTCCAGCCCGTCGCCGTCCGGATCGAGGAAGACCTCGAAGTCGTGATCCCGATAGATGATCGCGTCACGCTCCGTCAGCGTGCCCCAGAGGTGAGGCTCCTCCAGCGCCGCGCCGACGTACAGGTACTCGTCGTCCCAAAGCAGCTTGGCGCGGGTTCGCCAAGTGGGGGTCGGCCACGCTTCCCCACGGATGTCGCCGAAGTCGTCGGTCCACTGGGCCGCTGCCCATGACCCTTCGGTAAGCAATCCGTCCACCCGAATCGGAGACTCCGCGCGCGACGCGTCGAGCGAGCGAATCGCGGGGGAGGTCTGGGCGTTCGCCGTGACGGCAGCGGCGGCCAAAAGCAGAGCCGGGAGCGCTGGGCATGGGTTCATGGGCATGCAAGGTGGCCACCGCGCCCGGTTTCCACCACGGTTCGTTTGACTAGCGTGGACCTGCTGCGCACCCTGGCAGCATGAGCTATTCCCACGACACCCCGTCCCGTTCCGGAGGTCTAGCGCGGCTGCTCGTCGTTGGACTGGCAGTCCT
>JAYZBT010000393.1:0-14363 GCA_036338615.1 Gemmatimonadota bacterium | reverse complement strand
ATGTGGTGTTTCTAGTCTTCATGTGCCTCGTAGCATTCATATTTCGTCTTCCCGGAGCGTTATCCCTTCCTCATCGACCCACATACCACAGCAACGTCCGGGCCAAGCGATCGACCACGGATGCAAGACCTCTGGGATCTCCCGCCGGAAATGCGTCGCCTTCCACCACGCCGAACCAGGCCACTCGCCCGGTTCGCGGATCAACGATCGCCGCAGACAGGTTGATCTTCGGGTCCTCTCCTACCTCGCCGGAGATCGCCGCCTGAACCGGAAGCAAAATCGCGTCCGCATCGACGAGCGCCGACATCCTCCTGAGCTCCCCATAAAGGGGATCTCCAATTCTGCGCACCTCACCGGACAGGAATCGTCCCACCTGAAGGCCACGCGTTCTCGCCCGGATCGCCGGCGATCGTGCGAGCATGCGTTCCACTTCGGGCGCGAGCACCCACGTGACTTCACGCGAATGGTCCTGAAGCCCGAACGCGATCTCCGCATCCAGATCCCCAGAAACACCCACCACCTGTTGTACGGGCAATACGACCACCCGTGACCCCCGCAGATCCGGGGGCGTCCCCTGTGACGTTCCCGGCTCCGGCCGTGGCATGGTGCCACCGCACGCGGCCAACGCCAGCACGACGAGCATCGCCGCGCCGGTGTGTGCCCCCACAGTTCCGTTCCACGTCCTAGCCAACGATCGAACCTCGTACGCGCGTAGCGGCTAATGAAGCCTCGTAAGGTAGACAAGGCACGTGTGGCGTTGAACCTTTCGAGCCGCTTGAAAAGCAGGCGCTCCTCGCACGTATTTGTTGTGTACTGTATCGGAATGGTTCCAACGCCTTGCCCTAACGGAGACTAGTCCCGGGTGCTCGCACGACGACTTCACATCGCTCTAGCTGCTGCCACGCTGCTGGCGGTCGTCTCTTCCTGCTCGGGCCCTTCGGAGCCTCTGACGCCGCCGCACCTCGAGTTCTCCACGCCGGAGCTCGACCTTGGCACGCTCCACGAGGGTCAGATCGACATCCGGAACACCGGCGGACAGGCCGTGGGGCCGGTCGAGTTCGTGGTCACACTCATTCGCGACGCGAACGGCGCCACGGTTCCCGGCTCGCAGGTCGTAATCGACCCTGCCGAGCTTCCCACGCTGAACCCGGGCGACGCCCGAACGCTCGGTGTTTGGCTCTCCGTTTCCGGTTCGTTGCTCCCGGGGGAGTACGACGCCGCAATCACCGCGCGCGGTGGCTCGGAGACAAGCGCTCAGACAGCCGTGCGCTTCCTGGTTCTCAGCGACGCGGAGGCCGGGGTCGCGCATATCGATATCCTCTCCACACAGACCGATGCGCGCATGGGCGACGTGGTGGCGCTCCCGGTCGAAGTTCGGGGCGCCGATGGATCGGTGCTTCAGGGGGTGCCCGTCTCGTGGAGTCTCGATCCGGCCGACGCTGGATACGTCGGATCGAGCGGCCAATTCGTCGCATACGACTCCGGAATGGCTACGCTCGTCGCGCGCGCGGGCCTGGCCTCGGACACGATCCGACTGGAGGTACGCGACCGCGGCCTGGAGGGGACCTTCAGCCTGGTCGGTCGCGCCGAGGAGTCCGATCGTTATACGGCCGATCTGTGGCTTCACGGGACGGTGGCCTACGCCGGAACATGGGGTGGGCGGCCGGTGGGCGCGCTCATCAATCGCGGCAACACGCTGAATGTGTGGGACATCAGCGACCCGGCCGCCGCGGAACAGGTCTCTTCACTGGAGATCGACGCACGCACGGTGAACGACGTCAAAATCAGGGCCGACGGCACGCTCGCGCTCATCACCCACGAGGGTTCGAGTGATGGCGGCAACGGCGTCACCCTGCTCGATCTGGCGAACCCGCAGGCGCCGGCCGTCATCAGCCGGTTCACGGAAGAGTTGCAGTCGGGCGTGCACAACGTCTGGATCGACGGCGACTATGCCTACCTCGTCGTCGACGGTGTAGGCAACGGGCTTCGTATTCTCGATATCTCGGAACCGGCGGTGCCGAACGTCGTAGGCCGCTACTGGGCCGGTTCGAGCTTCCTTCACGACGTCTATGTTCGTGACGGCCTCGCTTTCCTGTCGCACTGGAACGCCGGACTCGTAATCCTGGACGTCGGCAACGGAATCGTGGGCGGCACTCCCGAGGCCCCGATCGAGGTGTCTCGGCTCGCAGATCTGGGCGGCCAGACCCACAACGCCTGGTACTGGCCCGAGGCTGGATACGTGTTCGTCGGGGAGGAGGACTTCGGCACGCCGGGCATCATGCACGTGGTCGATCTGCGCAACGTGCGGGAGCCGCTGGAAGTGGCCACCTATTCGGTCGAAGGCCAGACACCGCACAACTTCTGGCTCGATGAGGCCACAGGCACGCTCTACCTCGCCTGGTACGCACAGGGCGTGCGGGCGCTCGACGTCACGGGCGATCTCCTGGGAGAACTCGATCGACAGGGCCGTGAGATCCAGGGGCTGCGCTACAGCGGTGGGTTCGGCTCCTGCAACCGGCCTAGTCAGGACACATGTGCCTGGGCCCCGCAGCTCCACAACGGGCTACTCTGGGTCTCGGACATGAATCGCGGGCTCGTCGCGCTACAACCTCCGCGCTGAGGGCGGTACGGCGTGGCGTGGCGACCGGTTGCGTTCCTGCCACTCGCGCTCGCCGCGCTCGGCGCCTGCGCCGACACGTCCCCCGACACGGGCCCTGACACGGCCTCAGACCGACTGCTGGTGACGTCCGGCTTTACGGATCAGATCTTCGTTCTCGACGCAGGGACGGGGCAGGTACTCGACTCGCTGGCCCTGGACCGGCGCCCCGGCGAGCGCGACGAACCCCACGGAATCGCGGTGTCGGGCGACGGGCGCCATTTCTACGCAACGCTCGCACACGGAGAGCCGTCTCTCTGGAAGTATGAGACCGAGGGGCTTCGCCTGGTCGGCCGCGTAACGCTGCCCACCTATGGGGCCTCCCGGGTACGCCTCTCGCCCGACGGCTCGGTCGCGGCCGTTCCCGACTACTGGTTGAGCGGCGGGGGGGAGGTCAGCCGGATCGCTTTTGTCCGTACGCACGACTTGACCGTTCTCGCGACCCCCGAGGTGTGCCCCGCGCCCCACGACGCGGCGTTTTCCGCCGACGGGCGCTGGATCGCCGTCCCCTGCGCGCTGAGCGACGAGGTCGTGCTGCTCGATGGGTCCGACTTCAGCGAGCGCGCCCGATACTCATTGGCCGGCCTCGGCCCCGACGCGGCCACCGGTGTCCGCCCCCTGAACGCCGCCTGGGCGGACGACGGCGAGCACTTCATCGTCACGCTGCACCGGGGCGGCGGACTGGCCAGAGTCAGCGCTACCCAGGGCGTGACCGGCTGGAGCTTTCCGGCCGATCGCCCGGTCCAGGTCGCCGTGAATCGCACGAGCTCGGTCATGGCGACAGCAAACCGCGGCGAGGGGACGGTCACCCTGTCCTACCCGGACTCATCCATGAGAACAGTGGCGATCGAAGGGGCACACCCGCACGGCGTCGCGCTGGCAGGCGACCCCGTCGTCGCCTACGTCACCTTCGAGGGCGATACGAAGACGCTGGGTGGCGTGGTCGCGATCGATGTGACCAGCGGCGACATCCTATGGCGCACCGAAGTCGGCGTCTTTACGCTCGGTGTCGCCTACTTGCCGGCCGTTTCGTCGAGGTTCCGCGCCAACCTTCCCTAGCGGAGGCTGGTCTCGAGTGCTCGCGCGACGACTGGAACGCGGGACTCGTGATCCTCGACGTCGGGAACGGGATCGTCGGCGGCACTCCCGAGGCCCCAATCGAGGTGTCTCGGCTCGCCGATCTGGGCGGGGAGACCCACAACGCCTGGTACTGGCCCGAAGCCGGATACGTCTTCGTCGGGGAGGAAGATTTCGTTACCCCCGGCGTCGTGCACGTGGTTGACGTTCGGAACCTCCGCGCACCAAGGGAGGTGGCCACATACGGTGTCGCCGGGGCAGACCCGCCACACAATTTCTGGCTCGACGAGGCAACGGGCACACTCTACATGGCGTGGTTCTCCAACGGCATTCGGGCTCTAGACGTGACCGGCGATCTCCTGGGGTCGCTGGACCGTCAGGGCCGCGAAATCGTCGGACTCCTGTACAACGGCGGCACCGGCTCGTGCAATCGCCCCAGCGAGGACACATGTACCTGGGCGCCGCAACTCCACAACGGAGTGCTGTGGGTCTCGGACATGAACAGTGGGCTCATCGCGCTGGAACCAGCGCGATAGCGCGCCTAAGACTCGTCGAAGTCCAGCGAGCAGGAGTTGATGCAGTAGCGCTGCCCGCCCGGCCCTGGGCCGTCGGGGAACACATGCCCCAAGTGTCCACCGCACTTCCCGCACAGCACTTCGGTCCGGATCATGCCGTGGCTGCGATCGGTCTCGGTCTCGACCGCGCCGCCCTCGACGGGCTCCTCGAACGACGGCCACCCGCTGCCGGACTCGTACTTGGTGTCGGAGGAGAACACCGGCTCGCCGCAGCCCTTGCACCGATACGTGCCAGCGGCTTCTTGATCCCACAACCGACCCGTGAAGGCGCGTTCCGTGCCCTTCTTGCGCAGCACCTCGTACTCCTGCTCGCTGAGTAGCTCACGCCACTCGGCGTCGGTCCTGTCGATGCGATCGTTCACGAATCGTCTCCCTCGAAGTACAAACCGCGGTTCGGGATTTTCGCGCTCGACACTACCCGCTCGCTCTCCTTCGGATCCCACTGTACAACCCATTCGGGCTTGACCGGATCTCACCGTTCATCTACTACTTACCTTATATTTCTATATACAACCCACGCCCGAACGCATCCATGCCCCGCTCACTCGGCATCACCTCGCTGCAGATCCTCGGCACGATCCGCGACAACGGGTCC
This sequence comes from Gemmatimonadota bacterium, assembly GCA_036338615.1. Taxonomy (GTDB): domain Bacteria; phylum Gemmatimonadota; class Gemmatimonadetes; order Longimicrobiales; family Gaopeijiaceae; genus UBA1138. The sequence continues at coordinate 9,460 of JAYZBT010000393.1, read as the reverse complement.
TACGGACTCGAGATCGTGACGCGAACCGGTCTCCCGTCGGGCACCGTGTACCCGACGCTGGGGCGCCTCAAGCGAAGTGGCCTGATCAAGGCGCGTTGGGAGGACCAGCGCACGGCCGAACGCGAGGGCCGGCCGCGCCGCCGCTACTACGGGTTGACGGCAGACGGGCAGCGCGCCCTCGCCGCCGGCGCTTCGCGCGTCGCGGCACTCGCTGCGGATCTCGCCAGCGCCGCGGCTGGAGGCACCTGATGAAGAGCTTCTCCTCGCGGCTTGGCTGACGCGTTCGCGGACGCATCTCGAGCGGCATCGTCGAACGCATTTCGGAACCCATTGACAGAAACGGCTCCAGCGCGCCGATTGGCCGGTTCCCAATCGACATTGGAGCCCAGTGATGAGCACCCCTTCCGTTCGCCAAACCAGGTGGGAAGACGTCCCTCTGGAGACGATCAAGGACGGCGTAACACGGCGCGTTTTCACGGGCGAGCGAATGATGATCGCGCACGTCCACATCGATAAGGGCGCCATCGTGCCCTGGCACTCGCACGAAAACGAGCAGCTCACCTATATCGTAGAGGGCGCGCTCCGCTTCTGGCTCGGAGAGGAAGGCTCGGACGACTACCAGGAGACCGTGGTCTCCGCCGGCGAGGTGCTGTTCATTCCGTCCAACGTGCCGCACAAGGCAGAGGCGCTCGAGGACACCTTCGACCTCGACGTGTTCAATCCGCCCCGACAGGACTGGCTGGACGGAACGGACTCCTACTTCCACGACGAGCCCTAGCGGCAACCCGCGAGCAAGGACGACACGGATGGATCTCGGGCTGAAAGGGCGAGTCGCCCTCGTATGCGGCTCCAGCCAGGGCCTGGGACGCGCGATCGCAGATGTTCTAGCGGCAGAAGGGGCCGACATCGTGATCAACGGGCGGTCGGGAGAGAAGCTGGCGCATGTGCGCTCGCAGATCGCCGAAGCCACCGGCGCGAAGGTCGTGGCCGCGGCCGCCGACCTCACGGATCCCGAGGGCGTGGAAGCGGTGGTTGATGCGGCTCAGGAAGCGTTCGGCAAGATCGACATCCTGGTGACGAATACGGGTGGCCCGCCCGCCGGTGCATTCGAAGACCACTCGGCCGATGTGTGGCGCGCGGCCATCGCCCAGAACTTCGAGAGCGTCGTGAACCTGACACGCGCCGTGCTGCCGGGAATGAAGGAACGACGCTGGGGTCGCATCGTGAACGTGACGTCGATCTCGGTGAAGCAGCCTGTGGTTGGCCTCATCCTCTCGAACTCGATCCGCGCGGGCGTCACCGGCTTCGCGAAGACGGTCTCGAACGAGGTGGCACCGTACAACGTGACCGTGAACAATGTGCTGCCCGGCTTCACGCGGACCGAACGGCTGATCCACCTCGCCGACGTCGTCGCGGAACGGGATGGCCTGACCGTGGAAGGCGCATACGAGAGTTGGGAGAAGGAGATCCCGATGGGGCGGCTCGCGGATCCTCCTGAGCTCGGCGCGGTAGCAGCGTTCTTGTGTTCGCAGCAGGCCTCTTACGTTACTGGGCAATCAATCGCCGTCGATGGCGGCTGGATCAAAGGATTATTCTGATGGGCGCAGTCGGTCTCGAAGAGTCGGATTGGATCTGGAAAGACGGTGAGATGGTTCCTTGGGCCGACGCTCAGGTGCATATCCTCTCCACCGCCGTACAGTTCGGTACGTCGGTATTCGAGGGCATTCGCACGTATGAGACCTCCAATGGCCCCGCGATTTTTCGGCTCGACGCACACATCCGTCGGCTCTTGGATTCGGCCAAGATCTACCGGATGCTGCCTGACTTCACCGCCGAGCAGCTGGCCGAGGCATGCAAGGACGTCGTGCGCAAGAACGATCTCGCGAACTGCTACGTGCGGCCGATGGTCCTGCGCGGCTACGGTGCGCCGGGACTGAATCCGTTCGGCAGCCCCATCAATACCTATATCGCGACATGGCCGTGGGGTGCCTACCTGGGTGAGGACGCGCTCAAGGACGGCGTCGACGTTTGCGTTTCGTCGTGGCTCCGTGCGCACCCGAATACATACCCGCAGCGCGCGAAGGCCGGTGGCCACTATCTGAGCGCGCAGCTGATGAAGATGGAGGCGGTTGAAAACGGCTACCTCGATGCGATCGCGCTCGGCCCCTCCGGCCTGGTGAGCGAGGGCAGCGGCATGAACCTCTTCTTGGTGCGGAACGGATTGATCATCAGCCCCTTCCTGGACGGGACCTCGCTGCAGGGCATCACTCGCGACTCCATCATGACGATGGCGGAGGCGCTCGGCTACGAGGTTCGTGAGCAGCCCGTGCCCCGAGAAAGCCTGTACACCGCGGACGAGCTGTTCTTTACGGGCACCGCGGCCGAGGTCACGCCGGTGCGGAGCGTGGATCGTATCACGATCGGCTCAGGCACCGCCGGCCCGATCTCGCTCGACCTTCAGAAGCACTTCTGGGAGACCGTGAGGGGTGAGAACGACGACCCGCACGGGTACCTCACCTACCTGGAGACGTAACTCGGCAGGCTCCTCTCCCTACCAGTCCGGGCTCTCCAGTTCGTCCAGCTTCCTCATCGCCTCTTGAAGCTTCTTCGCTTCTTCGTCGCTCACGGCCTCGACGGGCACGAGGGCTTCACGGCGCGTCGCGCCCCGCGTGAGCAGCCCGATCAGCATGCCAGCGGTGACGATCCCTAGGACGGGCAGGAAGTAAGCGACGAGATTGAAGCCTTCGACCGGGGGCGCCAACAGCACGGCATTCCCGAAGTCCGAGACGAAACTCGCCTGGATCACCTCGACCGACTCGTCGCGCTCTAGCGACGCACGTATGCGCTGCGACCAGACGGGAGACGTGCCGCACTGCATCTGGAACTGGCAGGTATGCACATCCAGCCCGCAGCCGCAATCGCATTTCAGGGCGGACTCGAGAACCATGAGCTTGTCGCCCAGCTCGCCCTCGTGATAGTGGCCGCCGATCGGGGCGTTGGGGTCGAAGCCGGCATGCGTCGGACCCTTCGACTGGGCGTTCGCGGGTCCTACCAACAGCCCGACCGCGGCCATCGCGAAGAAGCTCGATCTGATCGATTTCATGTTCACCGTTATCCCCCCTTCTAATAACTCGCCCATCATCCGCTTCGGTTCCAAGTTAACCGTGAAGCGCGCCTGCATCAGTGTCCGCGGGCACCCGCGTCCGGACTACGAGGGTCAGCGGCCCCGAGGCGCTCCCCGGTGCGCGGGTCGATCATGATCGAGTGGGCGGACCCCTGTCCGCCGCCCATCTGGACCGTGTGCCCCATCGCCTCGAGACGCTCGACCGTCGCCGCGCTGGTACCGTCACCCTCGATGCGGATCCGGTCGGGCAACCACTGGTGGTGAATACGCGGCGCGTTGACGGCCATCTGAATGTTCATTCCGAAGTCGATGACGTTCAGGATGATCTGGGCGACGGTGTTGATGATCGTGCGGCCACCCGGGCTTCCCACGACCGCCACCAGGCGCCCGTCTCGAGCGACGATGCTGGGCGTCATTGACGAAAGCATGCGTTGCTGCGGCCGCGCGAGGTTGGGATTCGTCCCGATCAGCCCGCGGTCGTCGGTCAGTCCGGGGCCGGCGTTGAAGTCGCCCATCTCATTGTTGAGCAGAAAGCCACCGCCCGGCACCACGATGCCCGAGCCGTACCCGGCCTCGAGAGTGTACGTCACCGACACCGCCATGCCGTTGCCGTCGACGACGGAATAGTGAGTGGTTTCCGGGCTCTCGTAGCCCATGGTGACGTCTCTGACCTGAGAGACCGTCGCCCGAGTCGCAGAAATGCTGGAGCGAAGGTCGGCCGCGTGCACCTTGCTGGTCAGCTCGTGCACGGGCACGTCGATGAAGTCCGCATCGGCCAGAAAGTGAGCGCGATCCCGGAACGCACGCCGCATCGCCTCACTCACGTGGTGGATGTACGGCGCCGTGTTGTGTCCGAAGGTCGAGAGTTCGAACCCCTCCAGGATGTTGAGCATCGTGACCAACGCGACCCCGCCCGAGCTCGGTGGCGGCATGGAGATGATCTCATAACCACGGTAGGTACCGCGCACGGGGGGGCGCTCGCGCGCCTGATAGATCTCCAGATCGGCCGAGGACAGAATGCCTTCCCCGCGCTGCATCTCCGCCTCGATCAGGCGCGCGGTCTCGCCGCGGTAGAAACCGTCGCGACCCTCGAGCATGATGCGGCTCAGGGTGTTCGCCAGATCGGGCTGCCGCAGCGACTCGCCCGGCGCGTACGGAGTCCCCGCCTTCGAGAACTGCGCGACCGTCGCCGGATAGCGCTCCATGCGCTCGACGAGCCGAGCCAGACCGCGCGCGAGGGACTCGCTGACCTCGAACCCGTCCTGCGCGAGCGCAACGGACGGATAGACGACCCTCTCCCAATTGATATCGCCGTACAGCTTATGCGCCATGTCGAAGCCCGCGACCGTGCCCGGGACGCCGACCGCCTTGTGGCTGTAGTGGTGCACCTGGGACGAGTACTCTCCGTTCTCGTCGAGCCACATCTGTGGGAAGGAGGCCAGCGGCGCCTTCTCGCGGAAGTCGATGGCAGTCGTCTGGCCGTTCGGGAAGCGTACGACCATGAAGCCGCCGCCGCCGATGTTGCCGGCGGAGGGATGCACGACCGCCAAGGCAAAACCCGTGGCGATCGCGGCGTCGATCGCGTTTCCGCCTGCCGCGAGCACGTCTCGGCCCACCTCACTCGCGAGCCAGTGTTGCGAGACAACTATTCCCGTGCCCGCGCGCACCGGCTCCGCCGTCTGGGCCGTGGCGGCGATCGGGAGCAGGGCCAGCGCGAAGGTCAACAGGGCGAGAGCGGGGCTGGAGCGGCGACTGCGCATCGGGACCTCGAAGGCGAATGCTCGAACATGCGGCGACCCACGAAGATCCGGCATCGTGGCCTGTGGCGCCACCGGTCGCGACGCCGCGGCGCGGACCCGCGATTGCACGTCGGCGCAACGCCGGTTACTTCATCGCGTTCGCAAACGAGGCTGCCCGGCGAGTCCGCTCGGCAAACTGCAGGTTCAACGAAGACGAGGGTGTGGCGGGATGACGATCAAACGGCGGGACTTCTTGAAAAAAGCGGGGGCCGGCGCGGGTGTTGTGGCGCTGGGCGCTTGCTCCAAAAGTGGTCCGGAGGCAGGCGCGGGCGCGGACAGTGCCGGAGCGGTGAGCGGCCCCCGGGTCGACTGGCGGCTGACGGGCAGCTTCCCGCCCAGCACCGACATCCTGTACGGCGCGGGCGAACGGATGGCGGCACTCGTCTCCGAGATGACCGGCGGCAACTTCAACATGCGCGTCTACGCGGCAGGGGAGATCGTCCCAGCGCTCCAGGTCATGGACGGCGTCATGCAAGGCACGGTCCAGTGCGGCATCACGCCGGGGTATTTCTACACGGGCAAGCACCCGGCGCTCGCGTTCGACACCGCCGTGCCCTTCGGGATGGACAGCCGCCAACAGATCGCCTGGATGTATCACGGTGGCGGCCTCGAACTCCTCAACTCGATCTACGCGGACTTCGGCCTGATCACGTTCCCGGTATCGTCCACGGGCGCTCAGATGGGCGGCTGGTTCCGCGAACCGGTCGGCGGCCTCTCGGACCTCGCGGGTCTGCGCATGCGCATCCCGGGCTTCGGCGGCGAGATCATGTCTCGGCTGGGCGTGACCGTTCAGGTGATCGCCCCAGCGGAGATCTACCCGGCACTGGAGCGTGGGGCCGTGGACGCGATCGAGTGGGTCGGTCCGCACGACGACTTGAAGCTCGGCTTCCACCAGGTCGCGAAGAACTACTACTACCCCGGCTGGTGGGAGCCGGGCGTGACGATGAGCCTGATGGTCAACCAGGAGGCGTACGACGATCTCCCGCTGGCGTACCAGAGCGTGCTGCGCACCGCATGTGCCGAGATGCTCTCCTACACGCTCTCGTCGTACGACGCGGCCAATCCCGTCGCGCTCCGGCAACTCGTGCAGGAACACGGCGTTACCCTGCGGGAATACTCCAACGACATCCTGGACGCAGCCTGGACCGAGTCCAACGCCTACCTGGCCGAGCAGGCCGCGACGAACGCCGATTTCGACAGGGTCTACCAGTCGTGGAAGGCGCACCGCGACATATCGTTCCCCTACACGGCGGGCAACGAGCTCTCATACGCACGCTTCGCGTTCCCCAAGATCGGGGATGTGAGCATGCGATGAGCCCGGTCGGCTAGGCGGCCTATTCAGCCCACGCGCACCGCTTCTTCGATCGTGGCTACGTGAATTGAGACCGTGTCCTCCAGTTCGTGCGCATATCCACCGGCCATGAGCACCGCGACGGGGATCGACCGCTCGCGGGCGGCCTCCAACACCATCCGGTCCCGCTGTCTCAACCCGGCGCGGGTCAGCGAAAGTCCTCCGAGTTGGTCCTCCACATACGGATCGGCGCCAGCCAGATAGAAGATCAAGTCGGGTACCGGGTTACTGAGCACCGCGTCGAGAGAACGCGCGAGCAGACCCATGTACTCGTCGTCACCCGTGCCGTCCTCCAACCCCACGTCGAGATCCGACGGCGGCTTCAAGAACGGGTAGTTGTTCTGCTGATGCATCGAGAACGTGAAGACGTCGTCGTGGTCGGCGAAGATCGCGGCCGTCCCGTTTCCCTGATGCACGTCGAGGTCGATCACGGCGACCCGCTCCAGCGCGTTCTCAGCCAGTAACGCCCGGGCGGCCACCGCGACATCGTTGTAGAGGCAGAATCCCTCGCCGTGGCCCGCGTGTGCATGGTGGAACCCACCCCCGAGATGCACGGCGACGCCGTCATCGAGCGCACTTCGGGCGGTGAGCAGAGTCCCTCCGCACGAGAGCACCATCGCTTCCTGCAGTTCCGCGGTGAGCGGCACCTCCAACAGCATGCGCTCGTTCATCGAGAGCGAACCCGTCTCGACCGCGCTCAGGAACTGCTCCGTATGGGCTCCAGCCAGCTGCTCACGCGTCGCCGCTATGGGGGGCACGAAGTCGCCTTCGCGGAGTGTGCCGTCTCGGAGCAGCCGCTCCCGGGCCAGCCTGTACTTTGCCGTTACGAAGACGTGCGGACCGAGATCGACTTCGTAGGTGGGAGACCCGATGACCGTGGGCATGGCCAACCTGTCAACGCCTCCTCGCCAGCGTCAGCCCGTCCCCGATCGGGACGAGGCTCAAGCTCACTCGCTCGTCGTCCTTGAGCTTCTCGTTGAATCGGCGGATAGCCTCCGTGTCCCCGTCCGTCACCTTCGGATCGACGACCTTCCCCTCCCACAACGTGTTGTCGATGGCGATGAGGCCACCATGGCGAACGAGCTGAATGCAGCGCTCGAAGTATGCCGGATAGCCCTCCTTGTCCGCGTCGATGAACGCGAAGTCGAAGTCTCCCGCCCGGCCCTGCGCGAGCAGCCCGTCCAGGCTGTCCACGGCGAGCCCGAGCCGCGACTCGATCTTGTGCGCCTGAGCGGCCTCCTCCCAGTAGCGCTTTCCGATCGAGGTCCACTCCTCGCTCAGGTCGCAGGTGATCACGCGACCATCGAAGGGTAGCGACATCGCGACCGCGAGCGCGCTGTAGCCGGTGAAGGTGCCGACCTCGAGCGTGTACTTCGCGCCGATCAACTCGATCAGGAGGCCCATGAACTGACCTTGTTCGGGGCCGATCTGCATGTTGGAGCCGGGCAGCGCCGCGGTTTCATCACGCAGGCGCCGCAACACATCGGGCTCTCTCAGCGACACGTCGAGGAGGTAGCCGTAGAGGTCGTCTCCAAGGTGGTTCGTGCGGCGCGTCACTCGATGTCCTTTCCCACGGGTTGGCCGGTAAACTAAGGCAACTCCGTATCCAGCACCCGGTAGCAATACCACGCGGCGGCGCTGCGCCAGGGGCGGTAGGCGTCCCCGAGCGGCTCGAGCTCCTTGGCCGTCGGAGGATGCTCGAGACCGTGCACTTTTCCGTACCCGGCGCGGACGGCCAGATCACCCACGGGCCATACGTCCGGACGGCGCAGCCGGAACATGGCATACATCTGAGCGGTCCACACGCCGATACCCCGAACGCTGACCAGTCGCTCGATGATCTCGTCGTCCGAGCGCTGTTCGAGATCGTGCAGCTCCACTTGGCCGGACCGCACCTTCATCGCGAGATCTCGGACGGCGGCATACTTGGCCCGCGAGAGGCCGGCTTTGCGGAGTGTGGTCTCACGCACGCGCAGCACCTTCTGCGGAGACACGTCCCCCTTGAGCGCGTCGATCACGCGCCCGTGGATGGTCCGCGCCGCCTTGCCCGCCAACTGCTGATAGCAGATCGCACGCACCAGATAGAAGAACGGGGTCACCTCGGAAACCGGCAGTCTGATGGTGCCGATGTGCTTGGCCCACGGTCCGAAGACGGGATCCTTCCCCAACTTTCGGCGCCCGCCGGTCCACACCGCGGTCAGTTCTTGTTCAGTCATGAGCCATGCGTCATGGGCTGCTGGGAACCGCCACCCAGATCAGCCCCGCCAATACCACGACCTGTATGGCGATGAAGGGGATCACCCCACGGTAGATCGAAGTAGTGGAAATCTCTTTCGGGGTCACTCCGCGCAGGTAGAAGAGGCTGAATCCGAAGGGCGGTGTCAGGAAGGACGTTTGCAGATTGACCGCCAGCACGATGCCGAGCCAGGTGAGATCGACGCCCAGGATCACAGCGGGGCCCACGATCAGCGGCACGATGATGAACGCGATCTCGAAGAAATCGATGAAGAAGCCGAGCACGAAGACGACCAGGTTCACCAAGATCAGGAAGCCGAGCGCGCCACCCGGAATCCCGGTCAACAGTCCCTCGATCCAGAGATCGCCGTCGAGGCCCCGAAAAACGAGCGCGAACGCCGTCGAGCCGATGAGCAGGAAGACGACCATGATGGTCAACCGACTCGTCTCCTCCATCGCCGCCCTGAGCGCCTCCATCCCGAGCTGGCGGTGTAGCGCTGCGAGCACCATGGCGCCGATGGCACCCAGCGCGCCCGCCTCCGTGGGCGTCGCGATCCCCTTGAAGATGCTGCCGAGCACAACGACGATCAGAACCAGCGGCGGCATCAGCGAGAACACGACGCGCTTGGCCAGATCGAACCCTGTCTCGCGCAGCTCTTCGGGCAACGCGGGAGCCACCGCTTCGTTCAGGTAGGCCAGGATCGCGACGTAAATTGCGTAGCTGCCTGTCAGGACCAGGCCCGGTACGAGCGCCGCCCGAAAGAGGTCGCCGACGCTAACCCCCATTTGGTCGCCCAGTACGATCAAGACGATCGAGGGGGGAATGATCTGACCGAGGGTGCCCGACGCCGAGATGACCCCCAGGCTCAGTTTCTCGTCGTAGCCGTTGCGCAGCATCACCGGGAGCGAGATGAGCCCCATGGCCGTCACGCTGGCGCCGACCACGCCGGT
>JAYZBT010000392.1:0-13966 GCA_036338615.1 Gemmatimonadota bacterium | reverse complement strand
ACTGCCCTGCCGCCCTTCCCACGCCGTTGCCAGCACCTCATCGCGACCGACGAGCTTCTCCCCGGGGACCATCCAGTCGTCGAAGCGCACGTTCTCCGCCCAGAACGGCAAGCGATCCGTCGGGTCGTCGGACTCCATCGCCTTGACGTAGGCGAGCATCGCCTCGTGGTTAGTGCGATCGTTGCCGGGGAGTCCCGACGCCTGTACTTCCGGGTCGGCTGCCTTGTGGTACGGGACGTCTGCCAAGATTGATTCCTTTCGGGTGCCTTGTGCGTGTACCAACTAAGCTTAGGATCCTAAGGTATCAGTAAAGTCGAGCGGAGCGCGTGAGGCATGGCAGATGAGTGAGATCGAGTCGCTGACTGTTCTGGCGCGTCTCGATGACCCGGCGTTCTACGCCAATGACCCGCACGCCGTGTTCAAGCGCCTGCGTCGTGAGGCGCCCGTGTTTTGGATCGAGCCCACCGGATTCTGGGCGGTGACGAGCTACGAGGCGGTTCACACCGCGTTCACCGACCCAGAGCGGTTCTCCTCCCTTGGTGATCAGCAACTGGTGGCGTGGACCCAGGACCGCGAGCACTTCATGCGCTTTAGCGAGGACGCCGAGTTCCCGCCACCTACGGCACGAAATCTGATCACGAGCGATGCGCCCTTCCACACCGTGTTTCGGAAGATGGTCATGAAAACTGGACAGTTCGGAGCTAAAGCGGTACCGGCGATCGAGGAACGCCTCTCGCCCTTCGTCGACGACCTCGGGCGCAACCTCGCCGCGGGGGCGACAGGCGAGGCCGACGAGATTGTGAGCGCGCCACTGGCTGCCGCGACAATAGCTTGCTTTCTCGGGCTCCCTCTGGAGTTCGCCGGCTCGCTACGACGATGGTCCGAGGCAATCGAGCCTCCCGGTTCGGGCGACACCCCCCAGAGAATGCAAGCCGGCGCCGAAGCGGCATCGGAGATGTGGACCGTGTTGCGCGATCTGCTCGACGCGGACAGCCACCACGGCACGCTTTGCCTGTTGCGCGACCAGCAAAAGCTGACCGACGAGGTCGACACCGACGACCTGCTCGAACTCGTCTGCGATCTGGTTGTCGCCGGCGTCGAGTCCACGCGAAACATGGTCACCAGCGGGCTGGTCGCCTTCGCACAGCACCCCGACGAGTGGACCCGGATCCAGTCCGGCGAAGTGAGCGTCGACAACGCCGTAGAGGAGATCCTCCGGTGGGAGCCGCCCGCGCCGACCATCGGTCGCGTCGCGACCGAGGACACCACCCTCGCAGGGCAGCCCATCAACGCGGGCGACCGACTGCTGCTCATGTACGCCTCAGCAAATAGGGACGAGTCGGTCTGGACCGATCCGGACCGCTTCGACGTCACACGCAGCTCAAAGGTCCCAAACCTGGCCTTCGGGCGGGGCGCGCACCTCTGCGTCGGGGCATCGTTTTCCCGCATGAGCATGCGGATGATCATCGAAACTCTCTTGAGCAACAACGTCCGATTCAACCTGACAGCCCCCCCGAAGAGAGCACCCGGGGTCAACGCGACCGCCCAATACGCGACCGCACCCATGTCGTTCGAGCGCGACAATTCGGCACAGCACAACTGAGGACAAAGGGAAACTGCCCCTACGCTCGTGACCACCAGGACCTGGTGTTCGCTTCCGGCGAAGCCCCGAATCCCGGAGGTGCCAGTGCAAATGAAGACCTACCGAATCGCAGCGATTCCCGGCGATGGCATCGGGACCGAAGTGATCGGCGCCGGCGTCGAAGCTTTGCAGGAGGTGGCACGCTGGGACGGTGGGTTCAAGGTCCGGTTCGACTGGTTCGACTGGGGCGGCGAGCATCAGCTGAAGTACGGCCTAATGATTCCCGAAGGTGGCCTTGACCAGATCCGTCACCATGATGCGATCCTGTTCGGCTCCGCCGGCCATCCGGAGATCCCGGACCACATCACCCTGTGGGGACTACGTCTCGCAATCTGTCAATCCTTCGATCAGTATGCGAACGTCCGGCCGGCCCGTGTGCTCCCCGGCCTGGTCTCACCCCTTCGTGAGGCGGGCACAGGCGACATCGACTGGGTGATCGTGAGAGAGAACTCCGAAGGTGAGTACGCAGGCGTCGGCGGTCGCGTCCACGAGGGCTCACCACTGGAAACTGCAACCGACGTCACCGTTCTCACCCGACCGGGCGTCGAGCGGATCATGCGGTTCGCATTCGAGCTGGCTCGCTCACGACCACGCCAACTTCTGACTGTGGTCACCAAGTCAAACGCCCAGCGTCACGCGATGGTTATGTGGGACGAAATCGCCTCCGAGATCGCACACGAGTACCCGGAGGTGACCTGGGACAAGATGCTTGTTGACGCGATGGCGGCGCGTATGGTGACCGACCCGGCCTCCATCGACACCGTGGTGGCGACCAACCTCCACGCAGACATCCTTTCGGACCTTGCCGCAGCCCTAACCGGATCACTCGGGACGGCGCCGACTGCGAACCTCGACCCGGAGCGCCGGTTCCCCTCCATGTTCGAGCCAATCCACGGCTCAGCGTTCGACATCATGGGCAAGGGCATCGCCAACCCGGTCGGCACATTCCTGTCCGCCGTCATGCTCCTAGAGCACCTAGGCGAAGCGAAGGCGGCAGCGAGACTTCGCCACTCGGTCGAGCAGGTCACCGCCAACGCCCGATTCCACACCCCCGACCTCCGCGGAGTCGCAACGACCGAGGAGGTGACCGAGGCGACGGTCGCTGCGATCCGTGACCGGGGAACGAACCGAGACACCTCGGACCGGACCGGGTGAACCCCGTGCCCAATTCCGCCGACCGCGGCGTACGAATCCCACCGTCGCCCCACTTCGAGCCGATCAATCTGCGGGCCGTGTACAACGTCCACCGAGCGGACCTCGCTCCCGAACTAGCCCCACCGGAGCGGTTCGGCACTTGTTACGGGCTCGAGGTCATCCGCGGCATGCCGTTCGATTTCGGGGCGGCCGACGCGCCCGACGTCGTACTCCTGGACAACTCGCCGGTCTCGATCGAATTGCATGGCCGATCGGCTAGCTACCTCGTCTTCGCACATGCGGTCGAGAATCGAACCACCAACTATCTGGCGGGGTTCGCCGACGACACGATCGACGGGCTCGATCTCGGTGAACACGTCTCCGACTACACGATCGAGTACACCGATGGAACGGAATCGGTTGTCCCGATCCTCCGGCGTTTTGCGATCCAACAGTCCCGGAGCGGCTGGGGGTCCGCGCCGTTCGCCGTCGTTGCCGCCGGCAACGATGAGGTGTTCCCCTCGGGCGACGAGTCGGCCCTGCTCGGCCAACCCATGCTCACCGAAGTCGACCTTGTCGGGAGCCCTGGCGAAGGCGTCGATGAGCTGTACGGATTGGCCCACGAAACACGCATCCGGTCAGCCTACGCCCGGGGGATGCTGCACGGAGACGGCAACCTTTGGCTCTACGCGCTGCCCGTACCCGATCCCAGCCGCTCGATTAGTGCCGTCACCTGCGCTCCCCGCGAGGAACGTTCCACGCTCTACGCGTTGACCGCGACGGCGCTGACCGAGCATCCGCTGCGAGCCCGCATGCGCCAGAAGCAACGCGTGCAAGTCCCCGACGGGTTCAGCCTCAACGACGTCGACGAACTCGAGGAGGTCGGCATCGACCTCGGCACGGTGATATCCGCCCGGGCCGTGCTCGAGTACGACGACGCGGCCTGGCCCACGACGGCACCGGTCGTCGAAGCCACCCGGTCCACGCATGAAGTGGTCGTCGAGTACCAGGCTCATCCGAGCGCACGTCTGTACGTCGGCGACGACGTGTACGACCTGGACGACCGGATCGCCGAATCCAGTCACGGCGGCGTCGTGTCGATCCCACCCGCACACCGCCCGGTGAAGCTGCTCTTCGTGGACCAAGGGACCAGCAACAAGGCCGCCGTACGTCTCCACCTCCATGGATCGGCGGGCGAGTACCTCCCGCCGAGAGGCCACCATCGACACGTGAACGAGTCTTGGAGCCACGATCGTGCCGGCGAGTTCCTGAACATGGAGAACCAGTACGCCTACGTCGATGGCGAATGCGTCGTCGACCTTCCGCTCGGCACGGTCTTCATCGAAGCGGTGCGGGGGTACGAGCACATCCCGATCCGCACGTCGTTCGTCGTCACCCAGGACACCGACGAGCTCGTCTTCAAACACGAGAAATCACTCCACTGGCGTGAACGCGGCTGGGTGAGCGCCGACACCCACGTCCACTTCCTGAGTCCCCAGACCGCGCGCCTTGAAGGTGAGGCCGAAGGGGTCAACGTCACGAACATTCTCGCGTCGCAATGGGGAGAGATGTTCTCCAACGTCGGCGACTTCGACGGCCGAACCACCATCGGCGCGAGCACGGTCGACGGCACGGGCGAGTACCTCGTCCGCGTCGGCACCGAGAACCGCATGCAGGTACTCGGCCACATCGGGCTCCTCGGCTACTCCGGATCGATGATCCACCCGTTGTGCACCGGAGGGCCAGACGAATCCGCGGCCGGCGACCCACTCGAGGTGTCGATGGCGCAGTGGGCCAGGCAATGCATCGACCAGGGCGGCCTGGTGGTGATGCCCCACGCCCCTTTCCCCCAGCTCGAACGGGCCGCCGACCTCATCCTGGGCTTGGTCCACGCCGTCGAGATGGGGGATGCGATGAACCCGCTACACCTCGATCCCGACCATCCTCTGAACCTCCACGTGAGCCCCTACGGTCTAGCCGATTGGTACCGCTACCTGAATCTTGGTCTACAGGTCCCACTCGTCGGAGGCTCCGACAAGATGTCGGCCAGCCACCTCCTGGGCGGTATCCGCTGCTATGCGCAGCTCGGTGAACGCGCCCTGACCTTTGAGAACTGGATGGCAGCCGTGAAGGAAGGCAACACCTTCGTCACGATCGGTCCGCTGGCGACCCTGCAAGTCGAAGGAGTGTCTCCTGGAGGACAGATCGACCTGCCATCGGGCGGCGGCACACTGCACGTGGAGTGGCAGGTCGAGTCAGCGCGACTCCCGATCGACGGCGTCGAGGTCGTCCTCGGAGGCCATGCTGTCGCCGACACGGATGTCGGCGGCGCGCTCGCGTCAGAGGGCACCGCGACGAGATCGGTCTCGAAACCAACGTGGATCGCACTGCGAGTCCGGGGCAGCTACCGAGGACTGGACGAGGTGGCTGCCCACACGAGTGCAGTGCAGGTCAGGGTCGGCGGGGAGCAACCGTTTTCCCCGGTTGATGCGGTGTCGGTCCTGGAGCAGATCCAAGGGGCCATCGCCTACGTGGACACCATCGCAACCCGCCCCGAGGCCCGCCGGTACCATGCGATGCGGGCCTCGGTGGAGGCCGGCTACAACCGCCTACATCAGAGGATGCACGCCGCTGGTGTGTTCCACGAACACACGCTGCACGACCCGAGCGAGCATCACGAGCACTAGGACCCTGCCGAGCGCATCCCTGCCAGCGGCAAGGTGGGTCCCGGGAACCGAGGTGTCTCTACCCGGTTCCGAGACCACCAGGACGTAGGCGACCAGCGAGGGCTGACAACGCCACGGCCAGCCACACCGCTTCCAGAACCACGAATGGTACGAAACCGATCATCGCTGAGGCGAGACACGCCAGCGCAGCACCGACGGCGTTCACGCCCTGATAAAGCGGTGACCTCGTCGCCAAAAGACCCCTGAGGTTCAGTGCGAAAGCGATCAGGAGAAGCGAGACGCCCACGGTGGCGATAGCTGTTTCGAGACTCATCGGTGACTCCTTCGGCGAACTTCGCCAGGTGAGGGGTGTAGATATCCGAGTTGCCGTAACAGCTCACGTGGTCGCGTCACAGCGTGGACGCGTTGAGCAGGAAACGCCGACTGTGCGGCGCATCGGTATCTCTTCAGTTGCCCAAACATTTGGGCCCGTCGCTACCAGGGATAGCCGTCGTCCGGAAAGACACCCAGCTGACGAGCGACCGTCAGGGTGTCGTTGGCGTAGTGGACACGGACGATCTTGCCGTCCTCGAAGTGGTAGACGTCCCGGAAGCTCCAACGGACCTTCTCTCCGGTCGCCGGGATCGGCTTGGCGCCCGGAGACCATTTGACGTCCTTGACGAACCGGGCGGTGAAGTGGCCCATGGTGACCAGGATGTTGCCCGAGATGATCGTCTGGTGGATCTCGGCCCGGACCTCGGTCAACGCATCAAGCGGACTGCCCGGCAGCCCTTCCCACGCCGCTCCCAACACCTCATCGCGACCGACGAGCTTCTCCCCGGGGACCAGCCAGTCGTCGAGAACCACGTTCTCCCCCCAGAACGGCAAACGATCCGTCGGGTCGTCGGACTCGCTCGCCTTGACGTAGGCCAGCATCGCCTCGTGGTTAGTGCGATCGTTGCCGGTGAGTCCCGACGCCTGTACTTCCGGGTCGGCCGCCTTGTGGTACGGGACGTCTGCCATGATTGATTCCTTTCAGCTATCTTGAGTTGCTGTCGGCTCCTCGCCGAAGTCGGAAACGCCTCAGAGTTTGAGGTGGGCGACGATCGCATCGCCAACCTCGGCCGTCGTCGCATTGCCTCCCACATCGCGCGTCCTCACTGGGCTCCCGAGACTTGCCTCGATTGATCCCAGAACGGCCGCGGCCCACTCCGGATACCCCAGGTGGTCGAGCATCATGGAGATGCTCCAGATCGAGCCGATGGGGTTGGCCTGATTGCTGCCGGCGATGTCGGGTGCCGAACCGTGGATCGGCTCGAACATGGACGGTGCGGTACGTTCGGGGTTGAGACTCGCGCTGGGCGCAAGCCCCATGCCCCCCATGATCCCAGCGCCGAGGTCCGTGAGAATGTCGGCGTAGAGGTTCGACGCGACGACCACCTCGAACCGCTCGGGCTCTCGGACCATGAACATGGCCGCAGCGTCCACGAGCAGCCGCTTCGTGGTGACCTTTGGGTACTCGTCTGCGATCTCATCGAAGACCTCGTCCCAGAGCCCGCCCGAGTACTCGAGGGCGTTGGCCTTGCTGACGCTCGTGAGGGTGCGCCCATGGTCGCGTGCGAACTCGAACGCCCAGCGCACCACACGCTCGGTGCCGTGCCGCGAGAACACGGCGGTTTGGAGTGCGGTCTCCCGTTCGGTGCCCCGAGCGATGATGTCGCCCACGCCCGCGTATTCACCCTCGGATCCTTCACGGACGAACACCATGTCGATCGAGGACGGCGTCCCCGCGGAGAGCGGCGAAGTAACGGGCGGCAGCAGGCGGATCGGTCGAAGGTTGATGTAGTGCTGGAGCCCGAAGCGGATCTTCAGGAGCAGACCCCGCAGGGTGATGTAGTCCTTGACCTCGGGCGTTCCGATCGCCCCGAGGAGGATCGCGTCGTAGTTGCGCAGCAGCGTGAGGCCGTCCGCGGGCATCATCGACCCGGTTCGCAGGTATCGCTCGGTTCCCCAGTCGAGGTGGTCGAACTCGAACCCGATGGTCGGGTCGATGGTGCTGATGCGGTCGAGCACCTTTACGGACTCACGGACGACCTCCGGACCCACCCCGTCGCCGGCGATCACCGCGATCCGGTACGCGGTGCTGGCCTCGGTCATGTGGTCACGGTGCCAATGTCGGATCCACGGCCGTCACTAACGTCGTGTGACTCGCTCGCGTAGAACGCAGGATCGTCGAGTCGTGCCACCTCAGCGAGCGTCGGGCGCTCAGCCACAGTGGCCATCCGGTGGACTTTCCCATATAGAACTTATCTCGGCTATGGCTCTTCAGGATATCTCTAAATGTGCATTACGCGGCTTCTTGTCACAGATAGAAGTTATATCCTGAGGACAGGCTGAAAAACAAATAACCAGATCCATTTCTGCGCGCAGCAGAATATAGTCACCCTTTTTCGATACCGGCGGATTGGGTCGTATCACGCCACCAGATTCGACCGGCGTGTTTTGCCACAGGTTAAACGGCGATGGCAATTCGATCGGCTTCATGCCGACCTCGACCAGTGCTTCCCAGAAATTATCGGCGCAATTGCGATGGTATTCCTTAGAGCCCAGCTGTTGGTAACGATAACGGTCGCAGGCGGCGAGCAGGGTGTCGTGCGTTCCGCTCGCCGAATCCTCGACAATTTTCAGAATTGGGCGCCGACGATTTGTGACCATGGTGTCACCTTTACTTGGGCCAATGCGTTCCCAGGCCACCCGGCAGTGTTCCATCGACATAAACTCGCCAGTGTTATCCGCATTTAATGCCCAGGTGTCTACGACCTGGGTTCCATGGGTATTGATGACTTTAATGTGTTGTCGGCGCTTTACCAAGGCGGCTTTACCATGGCAAGCGGGGATAGTTATTTTCTCTATCGATGGAACAGCTGCCGATTTTGCCATGATTATTCTTTCGTATTGTTCTCACGATATGTCACGTTCATGTTCCAAGGGCCTAGAGCCCTCGCGGTTAGACCCCGATCTTCCTCACTACCCGAACTACCGAGTAGGAACCCAGTGCTTGTCGTGCGGATCTAGCGTCGTCAGCCTTCGCACAACCACGCCTCATTGAGCCTCGGCTCGTTCAAGGCGCTGATGACGAGATTCTGAAGACTTGTGCTGTGCGCAAGGAGGTACGACGGGTTGACGGTCGGAATGTGAGCCGCCAGGGTCGCCATGTAGGCAGCGCTCTCGTCGTAAAGGGCTTCCGCCTCGGCCGGGTCGTCGGTGGCGAATAGTCGCTCCACCACGTCCTCCAGGACCTCGATCGGCCAGCTTCCGCCAAGCGCAACCCCGAAATCGAGAACGATGAAACTCGTGAAGTCGACCGGGTCCGCAGTGATCGCGGTGTTGTTAAACAGCGCCGCTTCGGCCGTACGGGCATCCATCGACTCCGCGTACTCGGAGGCACTGACCGGTGCGAGCGCGACATCGATATCGATCTCGGACAGATTCGCCTGGATCAACTGAGCTTCCAGCTCGATGTTGGGGTTACCCGATGTGTAGACGAGCTCGAAGGACCCGCCGTCGGGAAACTCCGAGTCCGCCATCAGCGCGCGAGCCCGCTCGAGGTCGAAGTCGTACTCGTCTCCGTCGATGCCATTTACGCCGGGCAGGTTGCTGGGCAGATAGGTGCCGGCCGCTGTCGCGTAGTCACCGTAGACGAACTCGGCAATCTTCTCCCGGTCGATCGCGTGACGGATCGCGGCCCGGACATTGTCATCTGCGAGAAGGGGGTTGTGCGGCCAGATGAACAACGTAACGACGGCAGTCGACGGCAGCACCCTCCCCTGCACGCCGGCCGGCAGCTCATCCATCAGTCGTGCTGTCATCATGTCGGCGTAGGCGAACTCGCCAGCCTGCAGCCCGAGTGAGCGCTGGACGGGATCAGACAGGAACCTCACCTCGACGGTCTCTAGGTACGGTCCGTCGCCCCAGTAGTCGTTGTTGGCCACGAGAGTGAGACCCATCGACGGGTTGTAGTCCTCGACGGAGTACGGCCCGGTGGTGATGGGCGCCTGGAAGTACTCCTCCGAGCTGAGGCCCCCGAAGTCTTCCTTGAAGACGATTCCGCTGAACGGGGCCGCAAGGCCCTCCAGCAGGAAGCTGCTGTAGGGGCTGTCAAAGGTCACTGACACGGTGAAGTCGTCGACGATCGAGACGTCCGCCATCGGTCCGAAGGTGTAGCCGTTCCATTGGTCGAAGGTGTACAGCAGGCTGAACGCAGCATCCGCTGCCGTGAACGGCGAACCGTCGTGGAAGGTGACGCCTTCGCGGAGATGGATCGTCCACTCCGTGTAGTCCTCATTCGCCTCGGCCGATGTAGCGAGCTGCGGATCGAGCTCGCCGAGGTCAGGAGTAGTCCGGAAGAACCGGTCGTAGATCAGCGCATAAAGCGCGTTCGAAGATGTGCCCAACGTGCCATCGTTGGTCGCATCAAGGGTCGGGAGCTCCTCTGCGAGCGCCACGATGACCGAACCGCCCACCGCCGCCGCGCACGCCACGGGCCCAGGGTCGATCCCAAGAAGCCCAGACGCTAAAGCAACGGTCGTAGTCGGAGCAGCGGTTGTAGCCGGGGCGGCGGTTGTAGCCGGGGCGGCGGTTGTAGCCGGGGCGGCGGTCGTAGCCGGGGCCGCGGTCGTAGCCGGGGCGGCGGTTGTAGCCGGGGCCGCGGTCGTAGCCGGGGCCGGAGCGGCGGAGTCGTCATCGCCACAGGCTGCTACAACCAGTGCCCCAGCGAGCAGAACGGGAAGAACCTTCCAGAGCGGATTTCGGATTGTTCGCACGGTCATACCATCCTAGGATCCTGAGTCGATATGGCGCCGATCATCGCAGTTGCTCGCCGGAGTAGTCAAGTACGACCAAGACCACAGACCCTCACCAAAGCACTCTCTCGGGTGCTGCTGATGACCCGGTGCCTTTGCGTGAACTCCGATTGAAGTGGGCCAATGCTTCGCCGTACGGTCGCAGCGGTGTGCACCAAGCCGTCTAAATGAGTGACCGCTCGCGATACATCCTGCGCCGCGTTGCGGGGCTGGTCCCTCTACTTCTCGCGGTGTTGTTCGTGGTGTTCTCACTACTGCAAATCACCCCGGGCGACCCGGCACGCGCCATGGCAGGGCACCGCTCGACCCTAGAGGAGGTTGCCGAGGTTCGAACTGAACTCGGCCTGGACCGGCCATTCTTCGTTCAGTACGTGAGCTACGTCGTCGACGCTGCACAAGGGGACCTCGGCACCTCCGTCAGGAGCCGAACTCCAGTGACCGAGATAATCACGTCGGGTATCCCCCTCAGCCTGACGCTGATCATGCTCGGGTCCGGGCTGGCGATGTTGATCGCCACGCCGCTCGCCTGGTGGTCCGCAACGAGACGTGACCGCTTCGCCGACCACGCAATCCGCGCCTACTCGACGGTCACGTTGGCGGTCCCGATGTTCTGGACTGGCATCGTAC
This sequence comes from Gemmatimonadota bacterium, assembly GCA_036338615.1. Lineage (GTDB taxonomy): Bacteria > Gemmatimonadota > Gemmatimonadetes > Longimicrobiales > Gaopeijiaceae > UBA1138. Next base: position 3,035 of record JAYZBT010000392.1, on the reverse strand, counting down.
TGCTGACAGCGGTTGCGCTGCCGACAGGTTGGTTCCCGGTCACAGGGTACGGAGGGACTCTGGCAGAGCGCGCCCGCGCCCTTGTGCTGCCGAGCGTGACGATCGCAATCGCTCAGGCACCCCTGGTCCTGCGGGGTCTCCGAGCCGAGTTCCTGCGTATCCAAGAGTCCGACTACATCGCGGTCGCCACAGCGTCAGGCGTGACGGGCCTCCGCCGACTGCTGCGCCACGAAGTGCCGAACGCGCTCGTACCCGCCGTTTCGCTTATGGCGGTCTCGGTCCCGTACATGCTTTTCGGCATCGTCGTTGTCGAGACGACGTTCGGGCTTCCCGGTATCGGGCAGGCCGTCACCATGGCTGTCAACACGAAGGACTTTCCGGTTGTCCAGGGGGTCACCCTCATCTTCGCCCTCGTGACGGTAACCACGTACCTGATCGCCGACATCGTGTACACGCTGATAGATCCGAGAATCGAGTTGCGATGACCGCCGCCATAGCCCCGCTGCAGGAGTTCGAGGAGAACTTCCGGCGTCGATTGCCGAACAAGCTCATCGCCGGCCTGGTGATGCTCGCCTGCTTCGTGCTCGCGGCCGCGCTCGCCTCGGTGATCGCCCCGTACGATCCCAACAAACTGGTGGCCTACCCACTCGAGGAGCCCAGTTCGACGCACCTGCTCGGTACCGATCCTCTGGGGCGGGACGTGCTGTCACGGATCATCCACGCAGCGCGGGTGGACCTTCCCCTAGCGGTCACCGTGGTGGCGCTGTCGGCGGCCGTGGGTGCCGTGGTCGGCGGTATCGCCGCCTACCGTGGCGGTTTCGTCGACTCTCTCCTGAACGGCCTCGGCAGCCTGGTGCAGGCCTTCCCCGTCTACGTGCTCCTCATCGCCGTTGTCTTCGCCCTCGGACCGGGAGCAAGGTCGCTGGTCATCGGCTACGTCGTCATCAACTGGGTTATCTATGCCCGCATCGTCCGCGGTGAGGTGCTTCGCGTCAGGGGCCTCGACTACGTCCATGCCGCGAGGGGGACCGGCACATCGGGTGTGAGATTGCTCTGCCTGCATATCTTTCCCAACGCGTTCCGCCAGGTTCTCATATACATGTCGTCCGACGTCGTGTTGGCCATCGGCACGATCGCAACGTTCTCCTTCTTCGGGATCGGGGTGCAGGCGCCTACGGCGGAATGGGGTGCGATGGTCGCATCCGGCCGGCTGTACCTCACGACCGATCCGCTGCAGGCGATCTTCCCGGGACTTACGATGATCGCTCTCGGCCTCACGTTCGCGCTGATCGGCGATGGGCTCGACGATCATCTAGGAGTGTGATGACCCCGTCCCTCGAGGCTCGGCAGTTGACCATCGAAGTAGACGCCGGCCGCAGATCATTCACTCCGGTGGAGGATCTCGATGTGGCGGTGGCGCCCGGGCGGGCGCTTGGCATCGTCGGCGAGTCCGGTTCGGGTAAGTCGCTGACCCTACGTGCGCTCATGGGCCTGCTTCCGCCGAGGGTGACGGTTCGCTCCGGTGAGATCAGGGTGGACGGCGAGGTCATCCCTCGATCGACGAGCCGTCGCCCTCGTGCGACGCCCGGTGTGGCGATGGTCTTCCAGGAGCCGCTCGGCGCGCTCAACCCGCTGCTCAGAGTCAAAGGTTTGCTGGACGACGTGCTCCGCGCGGGCGGTCGATCAGGTCGGAAGGGGACGGAGGAGCGGGCCCTTTCACTCCTCCGAGAGGTCGGCATATCCGACCCTGCGGCTGTAATGAGCGCATACCCACACCAGATCTCGGGTGGACAGCGCCAGCGTGTCATGATCGCCATGGCCATGGCTTCCGAGCCGCGCGTCCTGCTCTGCGACGAGCCAACCACAGCGCTGGACGTAACTATCCAGCAGCGCATTCTTCGACTCCTCCGCCGGATTCGCGAGGAGCACGAAATGTCCCTCATCTACGTCACCCACGACCTTGCGGTTGTCAACGAGGTCTGCGACGACGTGGCGATCATCTACGCCGGCCAGATAGTCGAATCCGGCAAGGCAGAGGAGGTGTTCGCCTCGCCCGCTCATCCCTACACGCGGATGCTGATCGACTCGGTACCCGACGTCGCAGAAAGATTGGACGACTTGGTCGGCATACCTGGGGTCGCGCCCAACCCATGGCAGTTCCCCACGGGGTGCCGTTTCCATCCCCGCTGCTTCATGGCCGAGCCGTCGTGCAGTGAAGGTCCGGCGTTCACCCGCCGTCAGATATCAACCGACCGAGCGACGGCATGCACCTACGCCGAGCAGTTGCTCGACCTCTCGGGAGGGTCCGATGGCTCCGCTGCTTGAGGTGAGTCGCCTCACTGTCGACTTCGACCGGCCCAGCAGCTCACTGCTGCCCAGCTCCCGCGCCGAGCGGTTTCGAGCGCTCGGACCCGTGGATCTCCGAATCGACACCGGCGATTCGGTTGCCATAGTCGGGGAATCGGGCTGCGGCAAGACGACACTCGCCCGCTGCCTCACCGGATTCCAGATACCGAGCGATGGGGAGGTCCTAATGGAGGGGCGGTCGCTCGCCGGGAGAAGGGATCCGGCGATGCGTCGTCGGATCCAGATGGTCTTCCAGGACCCGACGGGGTCATTGAACCCGGCGATGTCGATCGAACGCTCGCTCGTTGAGGCGATCCGCAACGTACCGACCGTCCCTCACGCAGATCGAATAGCTCAAGCGCGCGAACTCCTCGCGATGGTCGACCTCCCGGACGCCGTCCTGAAACTCCGGCCCCGCCAGCTATCCGGGGGCCAGCGACAGCGGGTCGCAATCGCGCGGGCGCTCGCTGTTTCGCCCGACGTCCTGGTCGCTGATGAGGCCGTCTCTGCGCTCGACGTATCGGTGCAGGCAACGATCCTCAATCTGCTGCGAAGACTGCAGCGGGAACTCGACCTAACCCTCATCTTCATCACCCACAACCTCGCCGTCGTCCGACAGATCACGAACCGAACGGTGGTGCTCTATCGCGGCCGGATCGCCGAAGAGGGCCCGACGGACAGTCTGCTCG
>JAYZBT010000391.1:0-5098 GCA_036338615.1 Gemmatimonadota bacterium | reverse complement strand
TGTGATCAGAGTCGACCGGATCGGGTACGCGAGCCTCTCCACGGGCACGCTCGATGTGCCTGAACAGGGACTATTCAGACGCATCGAGGTGCCACTCCGACCGATCCAGCTCGAGGGTCTTGCCGTCCAGGGCGGGCAGCGGTGCGAGGTGCGCGCCGAGGAGGGCGCTCATACGGCCCGTGTCTGGGCCGAGGCTCGGAAGGCTCTCGAGGCGGCGGCATAGACGCTCTCCGCGGGGGTCGATTCATACACCCTTCTGCACTACACGCGGGAGTTGGAGCACAACGGTCGAGATATCAAAGACGAGCGCAGAGAATTCATCACCGGTCGCTCGCAGGCGCCCTACGTCAGTCTCCGGCCCGAAGTGATCGCGAGCCGAAGCTTCGTGCATCCGCTGCCCGACGGTAGGGCCATCGACCGCGCCGATACCGCGGTGTTGGAAGCCGGGACAGGAACCGTCACAGGCACGCTCGTCGACTCGGCTGGGCAGCCCCCCAGCGGTGGAGTGCTGGTGCGAACGACGGGTCGGTCGTGCTGGGGGGGGCTGGCCGGCGGCCTTTGGCGGTTCACCATGTCCCACCCTTCCCTCGATACCTTGGGCCTCCGGCCCCCGCTCGTCGAGGTAGTCGCCTCCCCCGACGAAATCGTGGGCTTCCGCTGCCAGCTCCCCACCGCCTCCCAGCTGCTGGTAGACGCGTGTGGAGGGCCGCCCCGTCCACCCAACACTGCCATCCTACTGGGCAGGGTACGGACGCACGACGGCGAGTCTGCCGGCCGAACGCACTTGCGGGTCTCCGGCAATACGCCACTCTTCTCCGAGAATGGAACTGCGGCGCCACCGGGGGGAGATGCTGGCGAGGCTCCACCCATGTGGGTCAGCGATGAGGGCCGGCTCGAAGCGACGACCGACGCCCGCGGCGTCTTTCTGATCTGTGAGGTATCGCTGCTGACGCAAGCAATGGGGCCTGCCCAGGTTTTCGTGGAGATCATCGATGAGGCTGGGCGGACGCAGTTCAGGCGAGTCACGCTCGATCCCGGGCAGGCGGTCCAGATCGTCACGCACACGCTGGATCCTGTCGGCAGGTGAACGCCGTCAGTCCCACACTTGGCTACCGGAGTCGAAAGGCTTGAAGAATCGCGTACTCATCGTGCTGGCATTGGCCTGCAGCGCTCTGACTCCTGACGTCGTATGCGCGGCGCCCTCCCAGGTGACCGGCGGCGGCGGGGCCGAATCGGTCGAGGCAGCCCCCGAGCCCGGTGCAGAGTTACGCGTGTGGCTCATCACCACGGGCCCTGGAGACGCGGTCTGGGAGCGCTTCGGTCACAACGCCCTACGCGTACTGAATACCGAAACCGGGCGGGACGCCTCCTATAACTGGGGCATTTTCGACTTCAACCAGGCCGACTTCATCCCGCGGTTCCTCAAGGGTCAGATGCTCTATATGATGGCGCCGTTCTCGACCGAAGCCATGGTCGACTCGTATGCCCGTGCCAACCGGGAGGTCGTCATGCAGGAGTTGGCGCTCACGCCCGCCCAACGCTTGCGGTTGCGGGACTTGGCCGAGGTGAACGCGTTGCCCGAGAACCGCGACTACTTCTACGACTACTTCCTCGACAACTGCTCGACCCGGGTACGCGACCTGCTGGACCAAGTGCTGGACGGCGCACTCCTCGAGCAACTCGGTACCAGGGAGACGGACACATCCTACCGCACGCATACGCGGAGGCTCACAGAGGTCGACCCGTTGGTCTTCGCGGGCCTGGACGTCCTGGTCGGTAGCCTGGGCGACCGGCCCATCTCGCTGTGGCAGGCGATGTTCGTTCCGATGACCCTTCGCGATGCCCTGCGAGACGCCACCGTGACCGATGCAGACGGACTCGAGGTGCCGCTGGTGGTATCCGAGCAGATCGTGGCGCCTTCGACGCGAAGCGCCGAGCCGGCCCAAGCGGAGTCCTGGTTCTGGCGCTACCTCATCCTGGGATCCCTCCTGGGCGGCTTGATGATCTGGATGGGACGTCTCGCCGCCACCGGACGTCGCTCTTCCCGAATCATCTTGGGCATCCTGGCTTCCACGTGGAGCCTGCTGGCCGGGTCGGGTGGCGTCATCCTGGTGCTCGTGCTCTTCACCGATCACTGGGCGATGGCGCGGAACGAGAGCTTGTTCCTGCTCAACCCTGTCTCGATCATGCTCGTGGTGCTCGCTCCCCTCGCCCTGGCCGGGCGAAAAAGGGCGATGCGGCTCGCACGTCTCGTCGCCTTCGCGGCCTTCGGCATCGCGGCACTCGGGCTGCTCGTGCAGTCGCTGCCGGCGACGTCACAGCAGACCGCCATGCTCTTCGCGCTGTTCCTACCGGTCCACGCCGGGCTGGCGACCGCGCTGCACGAGATTGCGACCCGCTAGCTCGACATCCGCTCCGAGAACTGTCGCTGACTCGCCGCCGGTCAGCGGCCAGTCAGTTCGTCACCCTTCTCAGTGTCCACCGCCCGGCCCCAGATGCTCGATGAACCACTCCGACATGGCCGCTTGTGCCCTCGCATTGTGCTCCCGGTTCCTGAAGCCATGATCTCCGCCTTCGATGGTGATGAAGTTGGACTCCACGCCTTCCCCCTGCAGAGCGGCATACATGATCTCGCTCGCGCTGATCGGCACCAGGGTGTCCGCGTCCCCGTGGATCAGTAGCGTCGGTGGATCGTCCGGCGTGACAAAAAGAATCGGCGAGATCGCGGCGGCCTGCTCTTGCGGGAAGTCGAGCGCCGGAAACCGATCATTGGGACCGGTGATGGGTCGAATGTCCACCGGGGGATAGTACGCGACCACCGCCGCCACCCGAGCGGGCGTGCGCAGCACTTCGTCCCGGGAGTCCTGATCACCCTCGTCGGAGCCGAGACCGAGCATCAGCGACAGATGCCCTCCCGCGCTCCCACCCAAGACGCCCAAACGGTCCGCGTCGACGCCGAGATCGGAGGCGTGCAAGCGTACGTACCTCAAGGCGCGCCTCACGTCGGCTTCGGCCTCGGGCACCTTGAAGCGTGGCGCGCTCCCATGGCGCACAGCGATGACGGTCAACCCGTTCTCGAGCAGCGCTGAGAACGACCGGCGCGCCAACCCCTCGGGGGGTGACCAACGTGACACCCAGCCACCACTCACCATGAACAGTACGGCCCCGCCGTGGGCATTCGCCGGTGTCAAGACGTCGAACGTGAGCGCCATCCCCGCCTTGTGGCCGTACACCACGTCCGGCGTGATCTCGAGGCCGTTGTCGCTCGTGCCGCCGCCCTGCTGGCTCACGGCCTGCGGGGGCAACGCGGCTGCCACTAGAACGAAGCCCAGGGCGAGCACTCGGTTTCTCTTCAACATCTCGAACTCCATCGATCTCTGGGACACACATCGCACACATCGGACGGAGCTATGATAGGTCTCAGGTGAGGATCGTTCCAGTGGCCGAGCCGAGCGGGCACCCCGCGACGGCCCTGATTTTTACCCCGGTAATATTGGCATGGCATTGTACCCTGGTATAATCCCCGGTCAATTCTACCTGGGGACAACACGATGAACACCCACGACGACCCCGTGTGCACCGCCTTTGCAAGGAATTGCTGCATCGCCACCGGCTCGCTCGGCGAGGTCGCGGCGACCACGAAACAGCTTCTGGATTCGGGCGAACAGGCCACCCTCCACGTCTTTCGCAACGGCACGAGCGAGCCGCTCGACCTCGATCTGCGAGGGTCCCTCCAAGACGTCGTGGAACGCTACGCATCGGTCGGGCCACAGGGGGCCTCCCCCGCTCCCGCCCTCGGTGCGCCCGAGGTCCGTCGCGGGCCGGGTCGACCCCGCCTCGGCGTGGTGTCCAAGGAGGTCACCCTCCTGCCGAAGCATTGGGCCTGGCTGGGTACGCAACCAGGAGGAGCGTCCGCCACGCTTCGCCGGCTCGTGCACCTCGCCCGCATGGAAGGAGCGCAAGACGATCTAGCTCGGCAATCCCAGGACGCGGCCTACCGCTTCATGTATGCCATGGTGGCCAACCAACCCGGATTCGAGGAGGCCACCAGGGCGCTGTTCGCGGGCGACGCGGAGAGCTTCCAGTCGGAATCGGAGGCGTGGCCGCCCGATCTTCGTGACTTCAGCCGACGCCTCGCGGCCGATGCGCTCCTCCCCATCGAGGCTCCCTAGACGCTGCAAGACCTCACGGAAGGCTCGATCTCGAGACACATCATGAAGCTCTCTGTCCCGATCGCCATCGGGATGATCTTCCAGACGCTGCGACCATCGAAGCCGGGACGACGTATCTGTACTGGTTCCTTCCCGGGCTCGGGCTTCAGTTCGCGCTGATCTCGGTGGGTTCGGCGCTCAGAGGAACCGGCATCGTGAATCCTACGATCGTCGTGCAGGTATCGACGGTGGTGCTCAATGCGATCCTGTCTCCGATCATGATCGCAGGATGGCTGACCGGTCGACCCATGGGCCTCGCGGGCGCCGGCCTCTCGACGACGATCTCGGTGGCCGTCGCCGTCCTGATGATGCTCGTCTATTTCGTTCGGCTCGAACGTACGTCGTGTTCGACTTCGGCATGCTGCGGCCGCGTTGGCACACCTGGAAGAGAATACTGGCGGTGGGGCTGCCCCCGGGCGGAGAATTCGCCTTGATCTTCGTGTACATGGCGGTCATCTACTGGACGACTCGCGATTTCGGTCCCGCGGCCCAGGCGGGCTTCGGCGTCGGATCGCGCTTCAGGCGTGCGTCAGTTATTGGATGCTCACCGTGCAGTTTCGGAAGCGACTCGTCGCAGCGGACCAGGTCGCCCGGTGAGGCAGGTTGGCTACGCGTCCCCGCCGGGGTCGAGCGAGCCGGTCTGTCGCGCGAACTCGATCAGGAGACGGACTGCCAGACCATAGTTGGCGATGCCACCCGCCACCTGGTTGGCGCGCAGAAATCGGTCGTTGACCGCGGCACCGACCGCCCGCGCCGAACTGTTTCGGAATGGGCGCCACCACTCGGCTCGATCGCGTGCGTCCCGGTGGACGCCTGGCAGCAGAAGGCCTGCCAAGCGGACTCGCTCGTCTCTCGCCAGCTCCCGTACCAGGGTGGTGTTCATGTAG
>JAYZBT010000390.1:0-14954 GCA_036338615.1 Gemmatimonadota bacterium | reverse complement strand
GATCGTCGTCCCCTTGGCGTGAAAGTCGCGCACGATTTGCTCGAGCACATCTTGATTGATCGGGTCGAGTCCGCTGAAGGGCTCGTCCAGGATGAGCAACTCGGGCTCGTGCAGGACCGTCCCGATGAACTGCACCTTCTGTTGCATACCCTTGGAGAGGTCCTCTGCCCGCTTGTCCGCCCACGGGGTGAGACCGAGCCGTTCGAGCCACTCGCCGGCACGCTTGCGCCCCTCGCCGCGCTTCACACCTCGGATCTCGGCGAGGAACGTGAGCAACTCCAGAACCTTCATCTTCTTGTAGAGCCCGCGTTCCTCCGGTAAGTAGCCCACTTTGGTGCGACGCGTGACGTCCGGGTCCGAGCCGAAGAGGCTGACGCGACCCTCGTCGGGGTTCAGGATCCCCATGATCATGCGAATGCTGGTCGTCTTACCTGACCCGTTGGGGCCGAGGAGTCCGCAGATCACGCCTCGCGGGACCTCGAAGTCGAATCCGGAGACCGCGGTGTGCTTGCCGAAGCGCTTGGTGACGCTTTCCAGCCGCACGGCGAATCCATTGTCGCTCATGCTCATGCTCATGTCTGATGGGGAACGGTGGGCGAGCGCCCATTCGGTGCTTCGCGGTGCACTACGCAAACGGCGGAGACTCTCTTCAGAAGAATCGCGTTTAGCCTTAGCTTATGTGGCTATAGAACGAAACCGGAGGAGTTGCATGGCCATATATCGTACCCTCTACTATACCGACGTCACGGTCGGCGTTGGTGGGCGGGTTACGATTCCCCAGGACATGAGGGAAGGCCTGGGGATCGACGAAGGGGACACCCTGACGGTTCGCGTCGAAGAGAATCCGAAAGGCGGACGTCAGATGGTCATTTGGCGAACGGAGCAACAGCCCGACGAAGACGAGTAACTCGCCGGGCGGTTACGGCGAGTAGCTACGGCGAGTAGCCCGGGCTGCTGCTCACACACCTCCGAGATCGAACCAACGCACGAGGTCGCCCAGCGGGCTTCCTCCATCGTGGTGCCACCACGGCGGCGGAAAGGGCACCTCGGCGAACGTAACCACTCGTGAAACGCCCGCGCGGCCCAGTCGCACGGCCAGCGCCGTCGCGCGATCTCCCAATCCCGCGGTGCCCACGGTCTGCAAATGCGCCCGCATGGGCGCCAGCAGGTCCGGCAGTCTCGCCAGATCCGAGAGCGGCTTCACTTGGACGGACCGGCCTGTGCACGCCGTGAGGTGAGTAGCGCCAAGATCGAAGATCACGGTCCAGTGCGCATCGCCTCCATGTTGGACCTCGACCCCGCGATCCGACGCGGCCATCAGCTCGGCGGTTCCCCTCATTTGATGGAGCGCCGACGCTTCGGCTCTGTCGAGCACCCCGCCGGGAAGGTCCCGCTCGAGCGCGGCGAGGCTGGTGGCGAGGAGCCCGGCGAAGGCACGGGGGCTGACCTCACCTCCTTCCTCCACGTACACCACCTGTGGGGAGACGCAGCCGCGCTGGTCGAAGATGGCCACCGCGTTCGCCAGCGCCGCGGCGCTCTGCTCGGCGATCGCTTCCTGCAACCCTTCGAGACCCACTACGCCAACGCTGACGCGGTGGTGATAGGCCACGAAACGGGTCGTCACCGGCGCGCGATCGCGGAGCGAGCGCACGACGTCGTCCCCACCGTATGCGACCACCGTGTCGGCCCGGGCGAGCGCGACTTCCTCCAGCGCTTCACTACCGCCTGGCCAGTAAACGACGGCGAGCGCCTCCGCCAACTCGGCGTCCGCCTCGGCAAGGGCCGAGGCGAACAGGACAGGAAGCACGGAGTCCCCGCGGCCCGGTTTGAGCAGCGTGGGGGACTTCACCAGCAAGCTCCGAATCAGCGCGGTGACGCCGACACCGGGCACACTGCCCGAAACGACCTGCAAACAGAGGCTCGGGCCGGTCGCCATGGACCTCTGCCACCCCCGCGCGACGAAGGCATCCAGACAGGCATCGTCGCCGAACTCCGCTGCGAGCAGCACCCGCAGACGCTCCTCTCCCCAGTCGCCAGCCATGCCGTCGAGTACGACGGTCGCCATCTGTGGCGACAGCCCCGATTCGGCGGGCAGAAGCTCGAGCGCCTCGGCCCGCAGGGAGTCTCCAGGGTCGAGGAAGCGAGCGCCCACCGCGCCGAGCGCCGCCGCGATGTCACGCGCCGTCCGCCCGAGCAGTCGCGTCCTGGCGTCGCAGAGCGTGTCGAGCAGGCCGTGCAACCAATCGGGATCGGCGTCGAGATACCCAACCGTCTGCTGGCCCGCCTCGAACGAGAGGTCCGGGCGCTCGGGAACTTCGAAACCAGGCGGCAGCGCCCATGCGTCGAAGACGCGACTCACTGCGGGGTAGCCGCGGCGGTCATGAGCTCGTCCATCGTACGGGAGCAACCGCGTGGCTCCGCGCCGTCGAAGCGCCCCGCGAGACGCACGCGGCCGCGCGTGACCGATCCCACGTCCTCGGTGAGCACGTGGCTCACGGAGCCGGCGTTCGCCAGGTCGAAGAAGGCGAGCAGCCCGTCGCTGCCCTCTGCGACTTCCTCGAGCGTGGTGGGATCGAGGGCCCGCACGCGCAACCAAGGTGGCGGCACGAGCTCGATACCGGAGTCCCGCTCGCTCAGCACAAGGGTGTAGAGCTGGGACAGCAACTCGGTCATCCCGTATTCGCTGACGATGTGGTCCAGTGCCGCCCCTGTCGCCGCGCTGAGGGCCCGCCGCAACTCGGCCGCTGGCAGCTCGCGTGAACGTCCCTTGAGGCCGCCGGTTTCCATGATGCGACTGCCAGCCGGCAGAGGGCCGAGTTCGTGCTGGTCGAGCGCGTGCACGAAGGCGAAGGCGGTTCCTAGCAGCAGCACCGGCTCCGCCGACTTGTTCGCCGAGCGGAACGCATCGGCGAGCGCCTCTCGCAGGATCGCGCCCGAGCCGTCGACTCCCCAGTGCACTTCGCTGGCGAACGCCTCTCCCGCCATCCCCACCATGTGCGAGAGCGACGAGCGCGGCTGTTCCTCTGGTGACGGGATGAGGGAAACGAATCGGATCCGGTCCCTGTCGGGCAACAGGTGCGCCTTGAAGGGAGGCAGCAACGACGCTCTGTAGAGCGACAGCCGTGGAACGAGGTGTCGTCCACGCGCGCCCCCGTCTCTGGTCGTCCCACTGGTATGGAACACCGCCTCGACACCGTGCGGACTCCCGGCGACCAGGTCCAGGTGCTTGAACGCGGTTGCAGGGACGGCAGGAATCTCTCGCCACGATTGCACCGATTCTGGACTCGCGCCCCGTCCGCGGCAGAAGCCCTGGTACGTCGCGTTGTGCCGGAACTGGTACTCGAAAACGCGGAGAGCCAGGGCCTCGAAATCCGTTTCGCCCCATGGTGTATCCACGCGCTCAGTGAACCGCCGCTGCAACGTAGTCACCAGAGCATCGAGGTCATCTGCGCCCAACGGGGCCTTCTGCGGACTCGTCCGCTCGCGTAACGTCATGTCGGAAAATGTACTGATCCCGTCCCCCTGCGCACCTTCAGCATGTCATGGTCTCGCTCCGGGGAACGCAACAGCGGTACACGCGAAAGTGTCTCGGATGATGTCCCCGGGTGCGACCTGCGCCCGGGACTAATTGTGACCGGAGCTACCTCAAATGAAGCGAACGGCGCTACTCGCCGTTACCACCGGGTGCCTGGCCCTCTCCTGCGCGGCCTCCATCGCCGCGCAGCAGTCGGACGAGGACGAGCTTCCCGCGCTCGAGGCGTACCGGCTACCCGAAGGCGTGAGCATCGATCTCGACGGGCGCATCGTGGAGGAGTTCTGGTCCATCGCGGTACCCATTTCGGACTTCACCCAGCAGGAGCCAGTGGAGGGCGGACAGCCGTCCGAGCGCACGGAAGTGTGGGTCGCCTACGATCAGGACAACCTGTACATCGGGGCGATCATCTATGACGACCCGGAAGGGATCCTGGCCTTTCAACGCGAGCGGGACGCCTTCCTGAGCACCGACGACCGCTTCATGTGGATCCTCGACACGTTCCAGGACGGACGCACGGGCTATTCCTTCGAGATCAACGCGGCCGGACTCATGGGGGACGGCCTCATGAGCGGCAGCAGCAGAGGTCGGGGCGGCTCCGGTGGCGGAGGTTTCGGCGGCGGGTCCAGCAAGGCGTGGGACGGTATCTGGGAGGCACGCACCGCACGCCGCCCGGACGGGTGGTCCGCAGAAGTCCGGATCCCGTTCCGGACGCTGAACTTCGACCCCGGCTCCGACACGTGGGGCATCAACTTCCAGCGTACCATCCGACGCCGCAACGAGGAGATCCTCTGGCGTGGCTGGCGCCGCAACGAGGGGCTCAGCCGACCGGTGTACGCCGGCGAGTTGAGGGGCCTGCAGGGCATGTCTCAAGGCCTCGGACTGGAGGCCGTGCCCTCCTCCATCATGGGTTGGCGCAACGTGCCTACCAACACGACACCGACGACCTACCCGGGTGACATCAGCTTGGACCTGAACTACAGCATCACGTCCAGCCTACGCGCTTCGGTCTCGGTGAACACCGACTTCGCGGAAGTGGAGAGCGATAGCAGACGTGTAAACCTCACGCGCTTCCCCACGCGCTTCCCCGAGCGGCGCGACTTCTTTCTGGAGGGATCAGGCGTCTTTTCGTTCGCGCCGCGCAGCGGTCCGCAGCCCTTCTTCTCACGGCAGATCGGGCTCAAGTCGGGCCAACAAGTTCCCATCGACTACGGTACTCGGGTCACGGGCCAGGTAGGAGCCTACGAGGTGGGCCTCTACCAGATCGGAACCGGCAAACAGACGTTCTTCGACGAAAGTTACGGGGACACGACCGTCCCCACCGAGCGCTTTACCGCCGCCCGGGTGAAGAGGCGGATCTTTGAGCAGTCCTCGATCGGCGCCATCTATACGCGGCGCGCGACCTCGCCGGATGCGTCCGGGTTCGCACCGGAACTCGGACAGACGGCGGGCGTCGATCTCCAGATGGCCTCGCGCCACTTCATGGGTAACAACAACGCCGAACTCGAGGCCTTCGTAGTCTGGAACTCGAACCCCGACCCGAGCGAGGAGCGATCGCTCGGGGACCTCTCAGCGCGCGGCGTTCGCCTCAATTTCCCCAATGACATCTGGTCGGGGCACCTCTCCTACCGCGAGTTCGGTGACGACTATCGGCCCACCATGGGGTTCATCACCCGCAACGGCTTTCGCCGCTTTGAGCCGCGGATCGGCTACGCGCCGCGCCCCGAGAGTATCGACTGGATTCGCAATCTGAGTTTTTCAGCTCAATTCAGAAACCAAACCGAATTGGGTACGGGCATCCTGGAAGAGCGTGAGTGGGACTTCACCGTCCTCGGGCTACGCTTCGAGAGCGGAGACAACGTCACCTTCACCGCCAAGCGCACCTACGAGTACCTGGATTTCGGGTATGAAGTGAGCGACGGCATCGCGATCGAGCCCGGCGAATACACGAATTGGGAGTACTCGATCCGAGGCGGCACCGCAGGTCAGCGGCGGGTTTCCATCTTTGGAGGACTCAACCGGTCGGGCTTCTGGAGTGGTACCCGCACCGGCTTCGGCGGGCGCATCACTTTCCGGCCGAATCCGGGTGTCAGCGTCGGCACCAACCTGCAGATCAACAAGGTGTCGCTACCGCAGGGAAGCTTCGACGCGAACCTCTACGAGCTCGAGACGGACTGGAGCCCGAATCCGTGGATCAGCACGACCGGCCAACTCCGGTACGACGATCAAACCCAGCTGGTAGGGTTCTTCGGCCGTATCCGTTGGATCTTGAAGCCCGGTAACGACCTGTATTTCGTCTACACCCACAACTGGCAGAACCTCGGGTCGAACCTCCTGGACGACCGCGACCTGATCCGCTTGTCGCGCGGCGGGTCCGTGAAGATTAACTACGTGTACCGGTTCTGATGCGAACGCACTAGTTCCCCGTCCGAGTGAATGTGAAGGCGCCCAGCGGGACGGATGTTGCGAATGAACTCGTATCGAGACGAGCGATCGCGGCCGCCGGGTCGGTGACGGCATTCCCAGAGGTGAATACCGCGCCGGTAGCTCCAGGCGTCCGCGCAGCTGGCTAGGCGCCCCCTCTGCCTCGCACGGCGCGTCCCCCGAGGTCACCAGCTTGCTCGCCGTCCCGAATCGTCATCACACCGTTCACGATCACCAGTGGAATGCCCACCGGATACTGGTGCGGGTCTTCGAACGTCGCCCGGTCGGCGACCGACTCCGGATCGAACGCCACCAGGTCGGCGAAGGCTCCCACGCGAACGACGCCCCGGCCCTCCAAGCGCAGCTTCCTCGCGGGCATCTCGGTCACCTTGTGTACAGCGGACTCGAGGGAGAGCGCCCCCGATTCCCTCACATAGTGGCCGAGCAGGCGCGCGAACGAGCCATAGCCTCGGGGGTGCGGCGAGCCTCCCGAAAGCGGCCCGTAGGGGGCGTAGGCCCCGCCGTCCGAGCAGAGCATGCCCAAGGGATGCGCCAGGATCTTGGCGGTGTTTTCCTCGCCCATGCCGTGCCCGATCATGCCCACGCTGCCGCCATTGGCCTCCAGCAACTCGAGCGTCAGCGCATAGGGTTCCCGCCCGCGATCCTGGGACAGGTCGCCCATGCGGCGCCCACGCGCCCATGCCGTGGCAGCGTTCGTACTCGTGATCTGCACCGAGTTCCAGTCACCGAGCAGCGCGACCTTGTCCCGGCACGCCCGCTCCAGGCGGCCGGCTGTCTCCGGATCACGCAGGCGACCCAGGAAGGCCTGGCTGCCGCCGCTGCGCATCGAGCTCGGGAAGAGGTTGGACAGACCCGTCGCATAAGCGGTGTACGGATACCGGTCGAAGTGTACGTCGACGCCGTCCGCACGCGCCTGCTCGATGAGACTCAGCGCCGCGTCGGCCTTCCAATAGTTGCGCTGGCCCTGGGCCTTGAGGTGTGATACCTGGACCGGAACACCCGCCACACGGCCGACGTGCAGGGCCTCTTCGATCGCGCCCAGCAACCGATCGTCTTCGTTCCTCACATGTGAGGCGTAGGGGTATCCGGTTCCCTGCAGCACGGAAGCCAACTCGACGAGTTCGGCAGCGTCCGCGAATCCGCTCGGAGCGTACTCCAGTCCCGACGATAGCCCGACGCAGCCGGCGTTGATCTGGTCGCGCAGCAACTGCTTCATGCGCGACAGCTCCGCTTCAGTCGCCGGCCGATCGACGTTCCCCACCACCAAACCGCGCAGGGCTCCGTTCCCGACCATCGTGGCGAGGTTCACGGCGGGGCGCTCGCGCTCCATGCGGTCCAGGAAACCAGCCGGATCACGGAAGTCGATCTCGACGCCGTACTGATCGCGGTACCGGTCGCGGGTGGACTCGAACGCCGCGTCTGACCAGGGCCCGATCGAGCCACCGTCCTGACCGACGACCTCTAGCGTCACACCCTGCCGAATCCGGCTCTCCGCGTTGTTGTTGATGAGCAGAGAGAGGTCCGCATGCGAATGGATGTCGATGAAGCCGGGAGCCAACGCCAGCCCGCGCAGGTCGATCTCGATCGAGCCGGCGGCGACGTTCGAGCCGACGTCCGTGATGCGGTCTCCGGTGAATCCCACATCGACCTCACGCCCCGCCGCGCCCGTGCCGTCGAACACCGTCGCTCCACGCAATACCACATCGGCCCTGCGACCCGCATGCGCCACGCGCGGTGCGAGCAGGGTCCCCGTCGCGGCCATCGCTGCCGATCGTACGAAGGTGCGACGCTTCACGATCTCGCCTGGCGCAGGGTGCTCATCCTCCTCGCTTCACCCTTCCGGGCTCCAGTCCGCCGGCGTGGAGAATTTTCTCCTGAAGCCGTGCGCCTTCTTCGTCCGTGAAGTCCAGAATACGGCTCAGCGCCTCCTCCACCTCTGCATATGTGTCGCGGGGGAAGTCGCTGCCTT
The DNA here is from genome assembly GCA_036338615.1 of Gemmatimonadota bacterium. Lineage (GTDB taxonomy): Bacteria > Gemmatimonadota > Gemmatimonadetes > Longimicrobiales > Gaopeijiaceae > UBA1138. The sequence goes on along the minus strand of JAYZBT010000390.1, from coordinate 7,008 downwards.
CAGCATGCTTGAGCGCGCCCTCTAGCGCGTCGAGTTCTCGTTCCACCTTCTGAGCGGCTCGGCGGAGCCGGTTCAATGACCGGCGCGCTTCTGATTCTGCGGATGTTCCTTGGGATGTCATGGAGATAACCTGGAACCGCTCGGGCCAAGGGGGTAGTCTGCCCGCATGAACAACCGATTCCAACTCATCGTCATCGGCGCGGGCCCCTGCGGCATCGCCGTGGGCACCGCAGCCAAAAAGGCCGGGGTGTCGTGTGTGCTCTTCGACAAAGGGTGCGTTACGAGTTCGCTGATCGACTACCCCTACTACATGACCTTCTTCAGCACCGCGGTGCTGCTCGAGGTCGGCGGGATCCCCTTCACCATCCCCAACTCGAAACCGAGCCGTCGGGAGGCGCTCACGTACTACCGCCGAGTCGTGGAACACTGGGATCTGGACGTACGGCAGTACCAGAAGGTCGAGTCGGTCTGTGGAGAAGAGGGTGACTTCACGCTTCACACCAAGAAGGCCGACGGTACGGAGGAGACCTATCACGCCGACGCGGTGGTCGTCGCCACTGGAAGCTTCGACCAGCCGAACATGCTCGGCGTGCCGGGAGAGGATCTCGACCGGGTCCACCACTACTACCACGAGCCCTACGCCTACCACGATCAAGACGTGCTCGTCGTGGGCGCGGGCAACTCCGCGGTCGAGTCCGCGCTCGAGATGTTCAGGAACGGTGCGCGAGTCACGATGGTGCACTTCCTCGACAAGATCGATCGGGGCGTGAAGCCCTGGGTCGTGCCCGACATCACGAACCGTTTGGCGCGAGGCGAGATCGGGGTGCACTGGAACAGCCGGGTCTCCGAAATCCGTCCTTCGTCGGTCGTCCTCCGTGACGAAGCCACGGGCACCGACACGGAGATTCAAAACGACTTCGTCGTCGCAATGACTGGGTGGAGGGCGGACCACACGCCACTGCAGGCTCTGGGGGTCGAGATCGATCAGGAGACGGGCATCCCGATGCACGACAAGGTCACCATGCGGACGAACGTGCCGGGTCTCTACATCGCCGGGGTGATCGCGGCAGGCCACAACGCCAACAAGATTTTCATCGAGAACGGGCGACAACACGGCGAGCTCATCGTGGCCGACATGCTCACGAAGGCTTCCTGAGCCTCCTTGAGAGATCGCCGACGTAGCGCGTCGGCATGGCCCCATCATCCTGGAGGACGAGATTCATGTCGTTCGCCATCCCGATCGACTTGCGAAGCGGAAGCTCGCGGAGCTCGAGGCTCGCCACGCCATCGTACGGGACGTGTTCGGCGAGCGCTTCGAGTATCAGACCCAGCCCCACTCGCTCCATCTCTGGGTGCAGCTAACCGAACCGGTCCCGAGCGACGAACGCGTGGCGCAGGCGAAGCAGCGCGGAGTCCTGGTCGCCGGGGCCGAAGCGTTCGTGGTGGGGCGGGACGTGCCGCACCGCGAGGCGCTTCGCCGCGGACATCGTGGAGATCTTGGCCGAGGTCTTCGAGGGATGCTCGGACCCGTGCGTCGAGATCCTCTAGAGGCTCGGATTCAAGCGAATGTCCCGAATGCGTCTGCCGCTCCTTTCGCTAACGCTGGGGCTACCTGCGGCGGTAGCGGCGGCCCAACATCTGCCACCGATCCGGGCAATGACGACGACCCGGGGAACCCAGGGGGAGGCACGCGCGTGATCAAGGCCAACCCGTCGTTTCTGGCATGCCTGTGCGCCGAGTCCTGGCCTGGGCGGTGCCGCCACCAGGACCCGGCGAGGGCCTCAGTTCATCCAGCGGTCCTGGAGCACCCGCACGGTTGTCGTGTGCTCATCGCCGTCCACCGAGAGCGTGACGTTGTAGACGCCGGGCTGGGCTTGCGGTCCCTGCCTGCCGCCGCGGCCACCACCGCCGCCGCCGCGGCCACCACCACCGCGACCACCGCCACCCTGCGGCGCGTCGCCGCGCAGGTTCCAATGGACCCGGTTCATGCCGGCCATTCCGGTCCCCTCCAGATTCCGCACGACCTCACCCGTGATGGTATTCGTGATGGTGATGTTCACGTCGTCAGCTGCCTCGTCGAGCCAATAGTCGATCGCGCTGCCAGTCGGCGCATTCTCGCCCGTCCAGTTCTTGTCTCCCGTCACGGACCTGCTCATGGTCCTTTGATTCCCCCACTGCACCGCCTCACGCGGTTCGTAGAGGTGCACTGCCTCCGCCATGGTCTCACCGGTGGTAGCCTGCAAAGCCGTGATGTCGTCCATGATGTAGACACTGCGACCGTGCGTCGCGAGCACGAGGTCGTTGTCCCGCGGATGAACGAGCACGTCGTCGATGCGTACGACTGGGAGCCCGTTCATGAACCGATGCCATTCTTGGCCCTCGTCGCCCGAGATGAAGAATCCGAACTCGGTGCCGACGTACAGGATATCCGCATTGCGAGGGTCCTGACGGACCGTGTTCACGTTTCCGAAGTCGGGTAGGTCGGAGCTGATGCTCTGCCAGGTCTCGCCGTAGTCAGCGGTCTTGTAGACGTACGGCCTCAGGTCGTCGGAGCGGTGTCCGTCGAGCGATACATAAGCGGTCCCCGCATCGAAGTAGGATGCTTCGACTCGGGACACGTAGTACTCGGTCGTGCCGCCGGGCAGGTTTCCGCTGACCTCGGTCCAGGTCGCGCCACCGTCACGGCTGACGTTGATGTTGCCGTCGTCCGTCCCCATCCAGAGCACCCCGGGCAGAACCGGCGATTCGGCGACGGACACCCCCGTGCTCCATTGATTCACGCCGTCGTTGCGGGAGAGGTTGCAGTCGATGCCGCGGTCCAGTTGCCGGCAACGCGGCACGTCGATCCCAATGCCCATCACCTCGACTTCATTCGTGTCGACGTTCTTGCTCAGGTCGGGACTCATCGTCCAGGTATCGCCGCGATCGCGGGAGATGAAGAAACGATTCGAGGCCGCGTAGATCGTGCTCGAATTGTGTGGTGAGAGTACGAACGGCGTGTTCCAGTTGAGACGGATCTGGGTCCCCGTTGGAGGCTCGGGAACGATGTTCACGCGCCCGCCCCTCCCGCCGCCGCCGCGGCCTCCCCTGCCACCCGGGCCGCGCGGACGAATGGTCTGTTGGTCACCGGTCGAGAGGTCGTACCGGTTCATGTTTCCGCCCTGTGACTCGGTGTAGATGATGTTGGGGTCGGTCGGGTCCTGTTGCGTATAGAAACCGTCACCGCCGCCCGCCCGGAACCAGTCCTGCGGCAAGATCGGACCGGACCGAACAGAGCTCGGACCGCACCACGTTCCGTTGTCCTGGAGGCCGGTGCAGACCCGGTAGGGACGCTCCATGTTCACCGACACATGATAGGGCTGACCGACGGCCCAGGTTCGTGGCGACTCCCAGGTCTCTCCTTGGTCGTAGGAGACGTCGATCGAGCCGTCGTTCCCGATGATCAGGTGATCGTGGTTGTTCGGGTTGATCCAAACCGCGTGCTGGTCGACATGCCCATAGCCGCTGAGGGTCTCCCAAGTCTGACCGCCATCGCGCGACTTGGCGACCTGCTGATCGACCGTGTAGACGAGATCAGGATCCTCCGGCGAGACACGGATCTGGCTGAAGTACATGGGGCGACCGTTCTCGTTGCTGCGGAACTGCCAGTTCATGCCGCCGTCGCTCGACCGCCAGATGCCGTTCCACTGGTGATCGGGCTGGAGATCGCCGTCCTGCGCAAGCGCCTGCCACGCCGCTCGATCGTCAGCGGTGAGCGGGCGCTCCTTGTCCGCCGCGACCTCGATCTGCGCGTAGATCACGTCCGGGTCCGCCGGCGTCGTCGCTAGAGCGATGCGCCCCATCGTACCGTTGGGGAGGCCGTTCCCCTCGAGGCGGTCCCAGTTCTCGCCGCCGTCCGTAGACATCCAGATGCCGCTCCCGGGTCCGCCGCCCACGAAGCAGCAACCCGTGCGCCGCCGTTGATAGGTCGCAGCCAAAAGCTTGTCGGGGTTCGACGGGTCGATGATCAGGTCCGTGGCCCCCGTGTTGTCGTCGATGCGAAGAACCTGCTCCCAGGTTCGACCGCCGTTCGTCGTCTTGAAGACGCCTCGCTCTGGATTAGAGCCGAAAAGGTGCCCATTGGCGGCGATCCAGGCCGTATTCGCGTCCGTGGGGTGCACGATCACGCGCGCGATCGACTGCGTTTCCCTGAGCCCCATGTAGGTGAACGAGTCTCCCCCGTCCGTAGACTTGTAGACGCCGGCTCCGAACGAAGAGCTCTGCCGGTTGTTCGATTCCCCCGTGCCGACATAGATCACGTCCGGGTCGGAAGGCGCGATGCCGATCGCGCCCACCGAGTGGGTTTCGTACTCGTCGAAGACGGGCTCGAACGTGGTGCCGTTGTTCGTGGTTCTCCACAGCCCGCCGGTCGCGAAGCCCACGAAGTATCTGAACGGGTTCGTCGGATCCACCGCGATGTCGTCCACGCGGCCGCCCTGTCCGATCGGGCCGATCGACCTCCAGACGAACGGTCGCAAGAGCGGATTCTCCGACTGGTTCACCTCAGCCATTTCGGTGTCTTGCGCTGCGGCGATCGCAGGCGAGGACCAGGTCGCGGTGAGTAACAACAGGCTGGTTCCCAGCAGACGCGAACCGGACATGGTCCACTCCTTTGGCTTGTTTGCGAGCGTTCGAGGATGGCCAAAGTCGAACTGCGGATGTGATCCGTCAAACGCTTCGGAACCGAGTCGCATAGCTCCGCATTCAGCAAGCGCTGGACGTAGTGTGTCAGAATCCCGACAATCCACTTGGACACGCGAGCATGGAGAGCCGGATGCGTAGGCACCACACGCGAACGCTCCTCGTAGCGGGCGTCGTCGCTTTGGGCGGATGTGCGGTCGCGGATGGAGCGATGGACGAGGCCACGGACGAGGAGATGGTACAGGTAGTCTTGGGTCCGACCGACGGACACGAGCTGCCTCCGACGGACATCGATCGAGTGCTCGCAGGGCAGATGGCACCCGATTTCTCGGCTGCCTCACTCGCCGGAGAAGTCGTAACGCTCTCCCAATTCCGCGGAAGGAAGAACGTGGTGTTGTTCTTCTACCGCGGCCACTGGTGACCCTACTGCGCGAAGCAGCTCGGCGAGCTGCAAGACCTTCTGACCCCCGAACAGCGCACGACCACCGAGATTTTGGCGCTGGCGTCGGACGGGCCCGAGCAACTCCAGATGATGGTCGATCGCGTGGCTGAGGAAACGGACGGCTACGTCATCGACTTCGCCCTACTCTCGGACCCCGACGCGGCAATCATCAACCGCTACGGTCTCTTCAACCAGGAAGACCCCCGAGGCAGGGCCATCCCGCACCCCACGGCGTACATAATCGACATGGACGGAAGGGTCCGCTGGAAATTCACCGAGGTGAACTACAGGATCCGTCCGGAGAACGAGGACATTCTGGCCGCGTTGGCGGAAGTCGAGCGGATGTGACGTGGCCGCTGCTCGACCGGCCGCCGGCTACTCTCCCGCCGGCACCGCAATCGATCTCCCATCCAGCCTGACGGTTCCCACGCCCCGGCGGACATAGGCCAGCGCCACGGTCTGCTCGAACTTCGGTGACAGCACCGCCGACGTGATCCACCCAACCGCCTTGTCCGAATCCTCGGCGAGTAATTCGGTGCGGTTGGCCGGCGTCGGCACGTCGCCCAACAGCAACTGCCGCAGGTGGCGGTTCACGTGGCCCCGGTCTCGAATTCGAATGATGACCTCTTGGCCCGTGTAACAACCCTTTTCGTAGTCGATCGCTCGATCGTGGATTCCCGCCTCGATGGGGATCGTGCCGTCGTTCATGTCCGTGCCGAACACAGGTCGTCCGGCCTCGACCCGGTGGGTCGACCACACACCGTGACCCGCGGGGCGAACACCCTCGGCGACCGCGGCTCTCCAAACCGCGCTCACCAACGCGGCAGGCCCCACCACCGAGTAGGCCTCAGGCCAAACCTCGGCGGTCTTGATTACGGCGAGGCCGTCTACGGCCGACGAGCCAGCGAGGCGCCACTCGCCCTCGCCAAGCGCGACGAGTTCGTCGCTGCCCACGCGTAGGCCGAGTGCCAGGCGGGACAGGACCCCGGCGGCGGCAGGTCCAGCCACGGTGATCATCGCCGTGTCCTCGGACACATCCTTCGCACGCGCGAGCCGGGGCGGCAAGAACTTCTTGAAGTTCTCGAGCAGCGCGGCCACACCCGCGACCGGAACGTCGAGTAGAAAGCCGGCCGACTCTTCGTCGCCGCGCAGCATCAGCCAGAGATCGGAGAGCATCCTTCCTTTGACGGTGAGTACCGCGTGATACGTGGCTTCGCCACCGAGCACCTCGCCGCCATGTTCGGTGGGCTCCTTGGGCATGCTGCCGGTGAGGATCCCGCTGAGCATCTGGCCGGGCGCGCGCCCGGTGACCGCAATACGGGCGCGATGGCTTCGGTCGAAGACCACCACACCGGAGGTGGCAGCCTCGTAGGCGCCCGACGGATCGCCGAAGTGGCGCATCAAGCGTCGGCCATGATAATCCGCGGAGACGCCACCGACGGCCTCCATTGCGTCCCATAGCGGGCTCACACGGTCCTGGCTCACAGTCCTTCCAAGCCTTCCGGGGGCGTGATTCCCTCGCGTAAATCCCGTAGCATCTTCCCGATTCGAGGAGCGTCGGCCGCCCCGGGTGAAGCCTGCAGGTAGTCCTCCAACTGCTCGACAGCCTCGTCGTGGCGCCCCAAGCGCGCGAGCAGAACCCCCCTGGAGCGATTCTCAGCCGGAGCCGTCGGAATCACCAGCAAGATCCGCTCGACTGCGGCCAGTGCGCGCCGGTGATCCCCCTTGTTCAGGTAGACGCCCTCGAGGTTGGCTAGCAGTCGCACCAGCAGGTCGCGGCGGTCGGCCCTACGCATGAACGAATCCCTCAGCCGCACCGCGCCACCGTACGCTCGATCGAGAAGCTCCTGGGCCTCGTCCTCGAAGCGCACCTTGCCGGAGTCGAA
>JAYZBT010000389.1:0-9861 GCA_036338615.1 Gemmatimonadota bacterium | reverse complement strand
TGCCTCGACGAGTGGCGCGATCTCCGATTCCTCGCCCGAGTAAACGTCGACGAAGCCGCCGAGCACCGCCGCCAGGGCATCCCCGGTCCCGTCGAACGGCACGTAGCGCACGGACTTCGGGTCGAGACCCGCTGCGCGCGCGAGCAGCAGCGTCTTCACGTGATCCTGACCGAGCACCGCGCTGACGCCGTTGACGACGATGGAGTGAGGATCGGCGCGCCAGGCGGCGATGAAGTCCGATGCGCTCCGCCAAGGGGCGTCCGCGCGCACGGCCAGCACGCCGTATTCAGCGCCGACTGCGCCGAGCCAACGCACGTCGGTCACGGTCAGCTGGCCGAACTGACCCTGCGCGAGCCGAAGCGTCGTGGCTGGGCTCGCGCCGGCGAAGACGTTGGGGTCGGTCGCCCGGTCGCTCACCACGTGCGCGTACCCGATTCCGCCGCCCGCTCCGAGCACGTTGACCGTCCGGATCGCTCCGGGCACCAGGTCCAGCTCGGCGAGTGCGCCCGCCGCGGTGCGGCAGGCACGGTCCCACCCACCGCCTGGCCCTGCCGGCGCGATGCACTCGATCGCGCTCGAGCCCTCGGGCGGCGTGCACGAAGCGGTCGTCGTCGCGACGACGACCGCTAGTAGGAGCCGGACGTTCCGCTTCAACGACCCGCCGGCTGGATCGGCAGGACGACGAGCGAGGGCCGATCGGCGGAGTGCCACACGGTGTTGAGCGCCTCGACGGTCCGCCGGTTCATACCAAGTGGTTCGCCGGTGTTCGGATTCACGTCCCAGCGCGGGAAGTTGCTGCTGGTGACGTCGATGCGAATACGGTGTCCGGCCTTGAAGACGTTCGCGGTCGGAAACGCTTCGATTTCGACCTCGTAGACTCGCTCCGGTTCAATGAGGTCGCGGGTCGTACGGCCGTTCCGGTAGCTCATCCGCACTATGCCGTCCGTGAGGTTCATGTCGTAACCAGTCGGGAAGTCGGCGCTCGGCGGATAGACGTCGACGAGGCGAACCACGAAGTCGGTGTCGACCGCGCTGGACGAGACGAACAGCCGCGCCACGATGGGCCCGATGACGGTGACGTCCTGCTCGACCGGTGGCGTCTGGAACACGAGCACGTCCTGACGGGCGCGCAGGGGAAGATAGGGCGGGCTGCTGCCGGGGAAGTCCGGTCGTTCTCGCTGGTCGTAGGCCCCGTCCCGGAGCCGCGCGGACACCGAGCCGCCCAGCGTCGGTACCGGATGCGTCGGATCGAACGTGTAGCTACTCGACCTGGCGCCGGTGGCGGCACTCTGCGACAGGCTCCCATCCGGCCGCAGATAGTAGCTCGTGCTCACCGTGCCACTCGGCGGCCAGCTCTCTGCATCGGACCAGAACCCGCCGTGATACAGTCGATCCTCGGGCGTGCGGTGGCCGTCGCCCGTACCCATCACGAAGATCCGGACGGGCGCGTCGTTCGCGGCTTCCGTGTCTTCGCCCTTGAGGAAGTGGTCGAACCAGCGCAGGTGCCAGTCAGTGCCGAAATCTGAGATCGCGGCGTCGGCGCCGAAGTCGACGTCGCCGGCGTATTGCCGGGTATTTCCGCTGTGCGTCCAAGGTCCCACCAGCAGCCGCACCGTCGAAGACTTGAGGCTGTTGAGCTCCCGGTAGTTCTGGATCGTGCCGCGCAGGAAGATGTCGTACCACCCACCGATGTGGATCATCGGCACGTCGGCGGTCTCTTCGTAGTACTCGGCCCAGTTCAGGCCGATGCCTTTCCAGAACTCACCGTAGTCGGAGCTCCTCAGCTCATTGAGGAAGTACGCTTCGAAGTTGGGCGCCGCGGCGAGCGGGCTGAGCCCTTCGCGCAGAGGGAGCGTCGAGTACCAGTCGTGCACGCTCTCGTTCGCGAACAACTCGCGGACCACGGGATCGTCGATCTCGCGCGGAATCTCCTGCCACGCCCAGGTCATCTCTCGCCCGAGCTCGAAGGCGCCTCCGCGCCGGATGGCGTGGTCCCAACCGTTGGCCATGCCGCCTTGGTTGATCACCATCGTCGCGAGGCCTGGCGGGTTCAGCTTCGCGGCATCCGCCTGGGTGTGCGCGCCGTACGACGTGCCCCACATCCCCACGCGGCCGTCCGACCAGTGCTGCTGGGCAAGCCACTCGACGGTGTCATAGCCGTCCGGTGCGTCGAAGCGGTGGTACTTGAAGAACTCGCCTCCCGAAGCGTATCGGCCTCGCATGTCCTGCACCGCGACCACGTAGCCGTGGCGGGCGAAGTAGTCCGCGACGTCGCTGAATCGATCGGTGTGCTTCCCGTAGGGGGTTCGCTGCAGCAGCACAGGTAGGCGCTCGGACGTTGCGACGCCGTCGCTTGCGGGCCGGTAGATGTCGGTCGCGAGCGGGACCCCGTCGCGTGCGCTGATCATGACGTCGCGTTCCACGGAGACGTCGCTCCAACTCTGGGCTGAGCCCAGACTCGGCAGAAGAAGAGCTGCGGTGAGGGCTACGAAACGGTGCGGCGTCATGGACCGTCCTCGGTATATGTGGAACGGCTGGGAGGATACGCGGACGAGTATGATCGCGACAAGACTCTGAGTCGGCGCTGTGTTTGCTCCGGCCCGAGGGCGTTCGGTCTGCGGTTGTGACCGTTCACGGGCGGCGGTAGGATGGCAGCTTCGTTTCCACGTCACCCGGAGGCCGTCTTGGTGCAGGGGGGCCCGAGGGGCCGCACCGGTGAGCCGTACGACGTCGTCGTGCTGGGCGGTGGGAACGCCGCGTTGTGCGCCGCGATGTCCGCCGCGGATTCGGGCGCACGCGTGCTGGTCCTGGAGAGCGCGCCGCCAGCGCTCCGTGGGGGCAACAGCCGCCACACGCGGAACCTGCGCTATCTCCATGACGAGCCCACCCGGTACCTCACGGGGCCCTACCCGGAAGACGAGTTCTGGGAGGATCTCCTACGGGTCACGAAGGGCAACACGGATGAGCAGCTGGCACGTCTCACACTGCGCGCTTCGAGGGACGTTGGGCGGTGGATGGAACGGCACGGTTGTCGGTTCCAGCCCTCACTGAGGGGTGCTCTCCAACTGTCGCGCACCAACGCCTTTTTCCGAGGCGGAGGAAAAGCCCTCCTGAACGCATACTGCCAGACAGCGGAGCGATCAGGCGTCGAGTTCGAATACGATGCCGAGGTGACGGACGTTGTCTTCGATGAGGGTCCGCTCGTCTCGGTGCGCCTCGGAGAGCAGCGCGAGATCCGAGCGAAGGCCGTCGTGGCGGCGTCGGGAGGCTATCAGGCGAATCGCGCGTGGCTCGCCGAATCTTGGGGCCCGGCCGCGGAGAATTTCATCGTGCGGGGCACGGCGTTCGACACCGGACTCGTGACGCGCGCGCTGCTTGCGCGCGGCGTGCGCTCGGTCGGGGACGCGACGCAATGCCACGCGATAGCGGTGGACGCGCGCGCGCCCGAGCATGACGGTGGGATCGTCACCCGCCTCGACACGATCCCGTTCGGCATCGTGGTCGATCGAGGCGCCGAGCGCTTCTACGACGAGGGCGAGGACCTCTGGCCCAAGCGATACGCGATCTGGGGTCGGCTCATCGCCCAACAACCAGGTCAGGTCGCGTGGTCGATCGTCGATGCCAGGGTGGAGGGCCGATTCATGCCCTCGGTTTTTCCTCCGCTGGAGGGCGCCTCGATTTCGGAGCTGGCCGAACGGACCGGGCTGGATTCCACTCGGCTGCAGGCCACCGTGCGGAGATACAACGACGCGGTACGGCCCGGCAGATACGATCCGACGTCGCTGGATGACTGCTCCACCGAAGATCTGGAGCCGGCCAAGAGCCACTGGGCGCTTCCCATCGACCATCCGCCCTTCAGGGCGTATCCACTGCGTCCTGGCATCACGTTCACCTATATGGGGGTGGCGGTGGACGAGCAGGCCCGCGTGCTACTGGGCGATGGTCGCGCGCAGCCCAACATCTTCGCCGCCGGGGAGATCATGGCGGGCAACGTGCTGGGGGAGGGCTACCTGGCGGGACTGGGCATGACGATCGGGACGGTGTTCGGTCGAATCGCCGGTGAGGGGGCCGCGCGTGTCGCTCTCGGCTGAGCAGGGCGCGGGGGCCGAGGCGCGCCGGGTCATGACGATCTGCAACGCTTGCCGGTACTGCGAGGGGCTCTGCGCGGTCTTCCCGGCCATGGAGCGACTCGCGGTCTTCAGCGACCCGGATCTGCGGTACCTCGGTAACCTCTGCCACGACTGCCGCGAGTGTTTCTACGCTTGTCCGTTCACACCACCGCACGATTTCGACCTCAACGTGCCGCGCGTTTTCGCGGAGCTCCGTCGAGAGACCTACGAACGACACACCAAGCCCGCCGTTCTCGGGCGAGCCTATCGGCGAAACGGCTTGGCGGTCGCGCTCGCTGCCGGTGTGGGGGCGGTGCTGGTTCCTCTGCTGGCGCTCGTCTGGAGCGATCCGGGGGTTCTCCGCAGCGCGTCCACCGGCGCGGGCGCCTTCTACGAGGTGGTGCCGATGCCGCTCATGGTGGGCCCTGCGTTGGTGCTGATGATCTTCGCGTGCGTCGTGCTGCTCGCCGCGGGTGCGGGATTCTGGCGTGAGATCGGTGGCTGTGCGTCGGTGAGTTTGAAGAGCCTGGGCGTCGCGACGGTGGATGCGCTCAGGCTCACCTACCTAGGGGGCGGGGGGAGCGGCTGCTCTTACCCGGAGGAAGGTCTCTCCATGTGGCGCCGGCGGCTTCACCACCTCGTCTTCTGGGGGTTTGCGCTGGACCTAGCCGCGACCACGGTGGCTGCCTTCTACGAGCACGCGCTCGACCGGATCGCGCCCTATCCCCTCTGGAGCCTGCCGGTAGTACTCGGCACGGCCGGGGGACTCCTGCTGGCCCTCGGAACGACGGGACTGCTTTGGCTCAAGCGACGGTCTGACGCCATACCCACGGATGAGGGCACGGTCGGCATGGACGTGGCGTTTCTGGCGCTGCTTTGGGCGACGAGCGTTTCTGGACTCCTGCTGCTCGCTCTGAGAGAAACTGCTTGGATGCCGACGTTACTACTGGTGCACCTGGGCGTGGTGGCGGGCTTCTTCCTCACGCTCCCGTTCGGGAAGTTCGCGCACGCGGTTCATCGCTACCTCGCGCTGGTTCGCCATGCGGTCGAGGAGGCGGCGGACGAGGCCGGGTAGTCGGCAGACCCAGGGCCGAGCAGCCCGGCGTTGTGGCAAAGCGTGTCTGCGGCAGCCGCCGTGAGCGCGACTCACGGTCGCATCTGGAGTTGACTCGGTTCAGTGGAGCTTGAAGGCCGACCTCGCGTTCCCCTGTGCGACCCAGAACGAACTCGACCTCGACGATGCATCTCGAATGATCGACAACGAAGTCTTCGGGCTGGCAGAGGGAGCTGACATGCCTACGACGCTCGACGCAGTACATGTCTTTCAGAATGCGGGGGTGGTCTTCGGGCCGGCGAAAGCGGCCAACGCCGTGGGAGTGGCGGTGTCGGGGGTAGAGCAGAGTCAGAACGCTCTACGCATTTCCTGGTCGGCCGAGGAAGTGGAGTCCCGCCTCGTGGAGATCAAGGTGGCGCAGGCTATGCTCGCCTACGGGGGAGGCGTGCCCCTCACCCGCTCACCCCATCCCCCCCCACCACCCGAATCCGCACCCGCCGCGCATCCCCAGGCAGATAGGCCAACGGCAAATCCTCAACGTCCACCACTTCAACGTCCGCAGCCGCAGCCCCCGCCGCCACAGCCCGCCGCCTCGCCTCCACCTCGGCCGCAGCCAGCGCCTCCTCCCTCGACATCCCAGAAAACACCTGATCGACCTCGCCACTCACCTGAGCAATCGCCGCCCCGACCGCATTCGCCACCGTCGCATGCGGCACATGCAGCACCTCGCTGATCCCCGGCAGCGAATCGGGCACGAGAAACGCCCCGCCCCCAACCGCCAGGAGCGGAACCTCCTTCGCATCCGGCTTCATCCGATCCACCCCCTCCTCGACGATCGCCCGGACCTCCCCCGCGGACCACGACGCCCCCGCCGCATCGATCCCTGACACACGCGATGCGTCGCCGATGCCGGCCACCATCCCCGCCCGAACCGCCACGTCCGTCGCGGTCAAAGAACCGCCGCCAAAAACCAACGCCTCCGACGTCAACCGATACCCAACACTCCGCGGCCCCACCGTCCGCGCATCGACATCAACCAGAGCCCCACCCCCCAGCCCCAACGACAGCAGGTCCGGCATCCGAAACAGCGTCCGCACCCCCCCGACCTCGACGACCCGATTCGCCTCCCGCGGAAACCCTGCCCTGAGGTGTCCCACATCCGTAGTCGTTCCCCCCACATCCACCACCATCGCGGCCTTGATCTCCGACAGAAACGCCGCCCCCCGCATGCTGTTCGTCGGACCCGAGGCGAACGAGTACACGGGGAACGCTTCGGCCTGCTCGGCGCGCATGACGGTCCCGTCGTTTTGAGTGAGGTACAGCGGGGCGTCGAGCCCCGATTCCTCGACGGCTGTCCGAAACGCCGTGTTCGTCCGGCGCGCGAGCGAGACGAGCGACGCATTCAGGAGCACCGCGTTCTCGCGCTCCAGGAGTCCGATGCGCCCGAGGTCGTGAGAGAGTGTGACCGAGACCCCCGGGATCTCCGCACGCAGAATCTCCGCAGCCCGCTCCTCGCACTCTGATGTGAGCGGAGAGAAGACCGCCGTGACCCCCACGGACGTAGTCCCCAGCTCCCGCATCCGGCGCGCAGCGTTCACCGTCGCCTCTTCATCGAAGGGAACGAGTGGACGCCCGTCGTATTCGTGCCCTCCCCGGACCAGCGCGACATGCCCGCACACGATATCTGCGAGGTCCGCCGGCCAATCACAAAAAGGAGGCAGCGATCGCCCGCTAGGTAGCCCGACGCGCAACGCGCCGACCGGCTCGAGGTCCCGCCGCTGAACGACCGCATTGGTGAAGTGTGTCGTCCCGATCATCACCCCCTCGACGACCCCCGCGTCCCTGCCCAACTCGGCCACCAGGAGCCGGAGCGCTTCACGCACGCCTTCCGTGACATCCTCCGTCGTAGGCGTCTTTACCGACGCCACCACCGTCGAGTCGTGCACCAGCACCGCATCGGTGTTCGTGCCGCCCACATCGACCCCGATCCTCCTCACGCGGTGTCCCCACTGGGACCAGACGCGCTCGCGTCCCCGCGGCCGTCACAGCTGCCCCGCCTCCCCCCACCCCCAAAAACCGACCGGAAGTCCAAGTCATACCCAAACGCCCGCGGCCCCACGTGCTCGAGCCCCTTTGCCGTCGTCTGCAACTTCGGAGCCGGAAGCGCGATGACCTTCACCCGCTGCCCGTAGCGCAGCGCCTCCGTCCCGATTGCATCCCCCGTCGTTGCGTCCATGATGCAGATGATGTCGGGGACGGTGACGCGCACCTCGTCATCGACCCAACCCACGGTGAACTCGTTCTGGAAGTCGACCCGGAAGACCCGTCCGGCATCCCGATCGAGACCTGCCACCCGAGCGGTCCCCCGTAGAAAACCCTCGGTGGCTCGCCGCTCGACGTCGACGACTTTGCCCGAAAACAAGAGAAGCCCGCCGGCGTGATCGACGACTGCCGCCACCGGATCGTCCTTCGCCGCCCTCGCCTGCATGACGACCTCTCCGAGACGGATCGCCTGGGTCACGGTGTGGAGCACGCCCCACTCCTTCACTTCCCGCCCCGTGCGCGGCGCCTTGCAGGTGGCGGCGAGCGAGCCCACCTCGGCGCACACCTTCCGGCTGAGCCGCTCCATCCACTTCCAACTCGCCACCTTCGAGACGACGACGGCGTTGTCTCTCACGTCGGCCAGCGTCAGGGGATAGGGCTTCAGATCACCGATCGCGAAGCTCGAGTGTTGGGCCTCAGGGTACGCCCGACCCATCGAATCGGCGTCCAGAACGGGTAGACCCATGACCGCGGCGACCATCAGGGGCTGGAACGAGTTGGAGCCCCCGATCTCGAGCGACATGACGGCATCGAACCGACACCCCAGGTGCTCCTCCATCTGGCGTACGGCCAACGCGGCGACCTCGGGATCTGTGAGCCGTTCCTCTCCCACCAAGGGGGATCCCATCGTCGAGACGACGGCGATATTGGCGTCGTCATCCAACTCGTCGGGATCCAGCAGGGAGACCGTGACGCCTTCGGCGTACAGCCGCCGGAGGTTTAGGTAGGCGTGATACGGGTCGCCCCCGCCTCCCGCTCCGAGGATCCAGGCCCCGATCGCCAGGGGTTCGAGTTCGGATGCGAGAAGGGGGCGAGGTTCGGGCATGGCGGCGACCTTACCTGTGGGGTCTGGGTGCGGCAAGGCAGGCCACCGCCTATCGTGGCGGCATGCTCTCCCGGATCACCTTCCTCACGATCGGCCAGACGCCGCGAAGGGACATCGTGCCCGAGATCGTTGGGGCGTTGCCGCGATCGGTGGATGTCCGGGAGGTGGGTGCGCTGGATGGTCTCGATGGAGATCAGGTAGCTGAGCTCGTGCCTGGCCCGGAGGACCATGCGCTCGCGACCCGCATGCGCGACGGCAGCCAAGTCACCATCGGGAAGCGCTGGGTAACGAGCCGCATTCAGGAGATGCTCGACGCAGCGTCTCGCGGCCCCGACGAGGCCACGGTTCTACTCTGCACGGGCGAGTTTCCCGGTGTGAGCCGGCGTCGGCTTTTCTTCGACGCTCAGCACCTCGTCGATCATGGCGTTGCGGCTCTCTCGGCCGGAGCGTCCACGTTTGGGGTCGTCGTGCCCCTGGCCCGCCAGGAAGGGGAGATCCATGTGAAGCCGGCGCCGGGCCAGACGCTCATGACCGCGCACGCCTCCCCCTATGCGGACGACGACTTCGCCGCGGTGGGCCAGAGCCTGAGCGCTTGCGACCTGATCGTGATGCATTGCATGGGATACACGGAGGCCCAGCGCGAGGCGCTGGCGCGTGGGTCGGGACGCCCCGTCCTCCTCGCCCGTCGACTCGTGTCGTCCGCGCTGGCTCAGTTGCTGTGACATCCGGGTCGTCGGACGCGGACGGCGGAGGGCGGGGAGGGGACCCACGCTCCGAGGAAGGTGGAAGCTCCGTCGGTGACTCCCCGACTCAGCGTATCCATCCCACGATCTGGGAGCCCACCACGTTCGTCCTCGGGCTCGGCATGGCGGTCCTCGGTGCGATCATCGGGATCCAACTCATCACGCGCGTCGGGATCACCCCGAACAGCTCAGTCATCGGCGCGATAGTCGCGGTCACGATCTCGCGCATCCCCCTCGTCGCTCTCCGGGGCCTCGGCGACCTGCACCGGCAGAACCTCCTGCAGACCGTCATCTCCGGTGCGACGTTCGGCGGCGCCAACGCGCTCCTGCTTCCGATCGGGATTCCGTGGGTCATGGGTCGACCCGACCTCGTGCTCCCGATGCTCGGCGGCGCGTTCCTGGCTCTCCTGATCGATGCGACGATCCTCTACCGTCTCTTCGACTCACGCACGTTTCCCGCGACGGGCCTCTGGCCGTCTGGTGTCGCGACCGCTGAAGTACTCATCGCCGGAGATGAGGGGGGAGGTCGAGCGCGCCTATTGGTCGCCGGTGGCATCGCAGGTGGCACAGGCCAGCTCTTCGGCATTCCCATGGACGTCTTCGGCGTCTGCTGGATAGGCAACGCCTGGGCCTTGTCGATGTTCGCCGTGGGGCTCCTGCTTCGTGGGTACGGTCTCGTCCTGTTTGGCGTTGACCTGAACGCGGCTTATGTGCCGCACGGGGTCATGGTCGGTGCCGGGATCGTCGCGCTGGGACAGATGATCTGGGCCGTGCACGACCGGGGGCGGGAAGGGGCGGAGGGGCGGA
>JAYZBT010000388.1:0-8958 GCA_036338615.1 Gemmatimonadota bacterium | reverse complement strand
CCCCCCCTGCCCCGGTCCGGGCTCTTGGATTGGCACGTCTTCCAGAACCATCGCCTCGGGTCCGCCGGGGCTGTGCACCCGCACGGCACGAGTCCGATTACTCGGCGAGGATCTCACGTCCCGCCAGGGCTGGTTCTATTCATCGGGTATGCGAGCCCGTTCATCGTGTTGTCACCAATGTTCTCGCAAAATGCAGTGTAGCGGGCGTCCAGGGGTCTACTCCAGGGTCAAGCTTGACTGGCCTGATCACTCTACTTAAGCATGGTCGCATGGAAGTCCAGGTATTTCCTAATTTGAGTCGGCCAGGTGTCGGCCAAAAGCCGCGCCGCGAAAGCCAGCGGCCGCTCCTACCCCTGCATTCGCGCCATTGCCCCGTGCTCGAGGCCGGGAGTGGTCTTGGGTTCCTGGTCTATCCTCCGCTCGAGCCGAATGAAGCGGTTAGGATTGAATACGTCGGGGACGGAAAGTTCCAGTTCGAGTACTTTCTAAGTGCACCCGGAGGATCTTGGGATACACTCTTCACCGTCATGTATGAGCTTCCGGTAGGGAGTATAGGGATGACCAAGGAGGAAGTCACCTTCAAGGTCCCCGGTCCTCCGATTACCGAGGAAGGCGCCCGTAAGATTGCTCAGACATTCGTTATTCCAGGAGACCTCGGAACCCCTCCGGGTGCTGTCACACTTCGAGGCGCTACCGGATTTCGTACCCCTGCAGGTTGGGATACGGTCTATGGGCCGGTCCTCAATATGATCGAGCGGCCGTTAGCGCCGATGCTGATCGTCCGCGTCGAGACCGATTGGTACCCGCACGAGTCCGAGTTCCGCTACGTGTTTCAGCCCGGTGAATCGATTACCTGCGAACATAGTATGCCCATCGGACAGGTCTACTTTGTGCCGCGCGAAGAGGTCACCCTGCGCGAAAGCAGCGAGGAAGAGATCGAAGAAATCCGTAGCGGCCGGGAGGAATTTGTCCGAGAGAAGGATGTGACTAAGGTCACGACCCGCTACGGACTAAAATACAGTCCGCACTACGCCCGGGTCAGTAGGTCCGTCAACAATCCCGAGGTGGGCCGCGCGGGTCAGGGAACGGGGGCAGGGAGCGAGGACGAGCCGAGCAAGTAGGCGTCCACGCCGCGTGCGGCCGATCGACCTTCGGCGATCGCCCAGACGATCAGAGATTGACCCCGTTGCATGTCACCGCAGGTGAACACTCCTGGGACATTGGTCATCCAGTTATCGTCACGCCAGACGTTGCCGCGGTCGGTGAGCTTCACGTCCAGGTCGGTTAACATCCCCGGTTTCTCGGGTCCGACAAAGCCCATAGCGAATAGGACAAGGTCAGTAGCAAGCGTAAACTCGCTGTCCGGGATGGGCTGAAACTCCACGCGGCCATCGGTGCGCAGGATCTCTACCTTCACCGCCTCGAGAGCATTCACGCGTCCGCTCGAGTCGCCGGTAAAACGCTGCGTGGAGACCGCGAAGAGGCGTTCGCCGCCCTCTTCGTGGGCAGGAGAGGTGCGAAATACGTTCGGCCACTGCGGCCATGGGTTTTCTGGCGCGCGCGTGAGGGGTGGCTGTGGGAGCACCTCGAGTTGGTGCACCGTCGCAGCTCCCTGACGATGAGCTGTGCCGAGGCAATCGGCGCCGGTATCGCCACCGCCGATGATTACGACGTTCCGACCCTCCGCGCTGATGACGGCGTCCTCGGGTATCGTGTCACCCTCGCAGCTCCGATTCTGGAGTGTGAGGTAGTCCATCGCGAAATGGATGCCCTTGAGGTCGCGACCTGGAACGGGTAGGTCGCGGGGCTGACACGCTCCTCCCGCCAGTACTATGGCATCGAAGCCCTCCCTCAGTTCGGCCACCGACAAGTCGACGCCCACGTTGGCGTTGGTGCGAAACGTCACGCCATCTTCTGCCATGAGGGACACACGTCGATCGAGGACGCGCTTCTCCATCTTGAACTCGGGGATTCCGTAGCGTAGAAGGCCACCGATGCGATCATTGCGCTCCAGAACGGTGACGAGGTGTCCGGCTCGGTTGAGTTGCTCTGCGGTGGCCAGGCCAGCTGGCCCCGACCCCACGACGGCCACCTGCTTGCCCGTGCGCTTCTCTGGCGGTTGGGTGTGGACCCAGTTCTGGTCGAACGCCTTGTCGATAATAGCGACTTCTACAGCCTTGATCGTGACTGGGTCGTCGCTGATTCCGAGCACGCACGAGCCCTCGCACGGTGCCGGACAAAGCCTGCCTGTGAACTCTGGAAAATTCTTGGTGGCGTGCAACCGGTCGATGGCGTCCTTCCATTCCCCACGGTAGACGAGGTCGTTCCAATCAGGAATGATATTTCCCAGGGGGCACCCTTGGTGACAAAAAGGGATGCCACAATCCATGCACCTAGCACCCTGGCGGCGGAGCTCGATCTCTGGATATGGAACGTATACTTCGCCCCAATCTTGGATGCGTTCCAAGACAGGCCGGGTTGGCCACTTCTCGTACTTGATCTCGAGGAATCCGGTGACCTTACCCACTGGTGGCGCCTACCAGTTCGGCGAAAGTGGGTTCGCGCCCCTCCGCGAGCGCATGCGCCTTCGCGGCGAGTATCCGTCGGTAGTCCCTGGGCATGACCTTGACGAAGTACGGGTGGACTTCTTCCCATCTCTGCAAGAGGCGCCGGGCGAACTCGGAGTCGGTGCTCTCGACGTGGCGCTCGACCAGCGCTTCAACGAAGGCGAGATCTTCCTCCAGGTCGAGGGGACCGACGTCAACCAGGCCGAAATTACACCGGTCCCTGAAATCACCCTCCTTGTCCAATACGTACGCGACGCCACCGGACATGCCCGCGGCGAAGTTGCGCCCTGTGGTCCCCAGGACGACTACACGACCGCCGGTCATATACTCACAACCGTGGTCCCCTATGCCTTCGACGACTGCATGTGCCCCACTGTTGCGAACGGCGAACCGCTCTCCCGCCAAGCCGCACACAAATGCCTCACCGCTGGTTGCACCGTACAGTGCAACGTTTCCGACGATGACGTTGTCCTCGGGCACAAAAGTGGCTTTGCTCGAGGGGAAAACTGCGATTTTGCCTCCCGAGAGTCCTTTGCCCCAGTAATCGTTGGCGTCGCCTTCGAGGTTGAAGGTGATGCCGCTGGGCATGAAGGCCCCGAAGCTTTGGCCCGCCGATCCCGTGAAATGCACTCTAATGGTGTCGTCCGGCAGCCCTGATCCACCCCAGCGCTTGGTGATCTGGTGGCCGAGCATCGTACCAACCGTACGATTGACGTTGCGAATGGGGAGATCGAGCTCTACCGGAGTGCCGTGCTCCAACGCGTCTGTGCATCTAGCAATGAGGGTGTTGTCGAGGGCTTCGTCGAGCCCGTGGTCCTGACTCACTACGCATCGGCGTGCTACTGAGTCCGGCATGTCGGGAGAGGTCAGGATCGAGGAGAGGTCGAGACCCTTGGCCTTCCAGTGGTCGAGCGCGGGAGTGAAATCCAAACGATCTACCCGACCGATCATCTCATCCATGTTCCGGAAGCCTAGTTCCGCCATGTACTCACGGATTTCGTCGGCGACGAACTCAAAGAATGTCGTCACGAATTCCGGCTTGCCGGTGAAACGCTTTCTGAGCTCTGGATCTTGTGTGGCGATGCCCACTGGGCACGTATTCAGATGGCATACGCGCATCATGATGCACCCCATCACGATCAAAGGAGCCGTGGAGAAGCCGTACTCTTCCGCGCCCAGCAGTGCGGCGATGACGACGTCCCGGCCAGTCTTCATTTGGCCGTCCACTTGGACCACGATTCGATCACGCAATTTATTGAGGACGAGCACCTGTTGGGTCTCAGCCAGGCCCAGCTCCCACGGCGCTCCCGCATGTTTGATCGACGTGAGCGGTGAGGCTCCTGTGCCGCCGTCGTGGCCTGAGATTAGCACCACGTCTGCGTGCGCCTTGGACACACCTGCCGCGACCGTGCCAACGCCTATTTCAGCCACCAGTTTGACGTTGATGCGCGCCTCGGGGTTCGAGTTCTTCAGATCGTGGATCAGTTGGGCCAGGTCTTCAATCGAGTAAATGTCATGGTGAGGCGGAGGCGAAATAAGTGTGACGCCCGGCGTTGACTTGCGCACATCCGCGATCCACGGATAGACCTTGAAGCCAGGCAACTGTCCGCCTTCACCGGGCTTGGCTCCCTGGGCCATCTTGATCTGTAGGTCGTCGGAGTTGACCAGGTACTCGCTGGTCACGCCGAACCTTCCAGAAGCGACTTGTTTGACGGCACTGCGACGCGAATCGCCATTGGCATCGGGCAGATATCGCGCAGGATCCTCTCCGCCTTCACCTGTGTTCGACTTGCCTCCGATTCGGTTCATAGCGATGGCTAACGTCTCGTGCGATTCCTGACTGATGGAGCCATAGGACATCGCTCCAGTGTGGAAACGCGCGAGGATCGACTCCACGGACTCGACTTCTTCGAGTGGTAGAGGTGGACTCGTCCGCGTGAAGTCGAACAGTCCGCGCAGCGTGGCGCGACGCTTGTTCTGGTCGTCTACTAGGCTCGTGTACTCTTTGAAAATCGAATACCTACGCGCCTTGGTAGCGTGTTGGAGTTTGAAGACCGTGTCGGGGTTGAACAGATGATACTCGCCCTCGCGGCGCCACTGGTATTCACCGCCCCAGTCGAGTTCGGGTGGGCCCACAACGCGGTCAGGGAAGGCTGCCTCGTGGCGGCGCCGGACACCCTCCGCGATCACGTCCATTCCAACCCCGCCTATCCGAGAGGCGGTCCAGGTGAAGTAGCGATCCACCACGGCCTGATCGAGTCCTACCGCCTCGAAGATCTGGGCCCCGCAATAACTTTGCAGGGTGGAGATCCCCATCTTCGACATGACTTTGAGGATTCCTTTGTTAAGCGCCTTGATATAGCTCCGCACCGCCCTAGTGTGATCGAGGTCCTTGAGCATCCCCTGGCGGATCATGTCCTTTAGGGTCTCGAACGCCACCCATGGGTTGACCGCCCCGGCTCCATAACCGATGAGCAGTGCCATGTGGTGGACCTCACGTGCGTCCCCGGTCTCGACCACGAGCCCGCAGCGTGTGCGGGTGCCCTCTTTCACCAAGTGGTGGTGGACCGCCGCGGTCGCGAGCAGACTCGGAATGGCTGCGTGGTCGCGATCGATCATTCGGTCGGACAGGATTATGATGTTGTAGCCATCAGCGATCGCGAGGCTCGCCTGCTGCTGCAGTTCATCGACGGCGTTGGCGAGGCCCCCGCTACCCTCTGATGGCCGGTAGGTTGTCGGGAGCGTAGTCGCCTTAAAGCCCGACACCGACACATGACGGAGCTTGGCAAGCTCAGCGTTGTCGATCACCGGATATTTGGTGTTGATCTGCCGGCACGATGCAGGTTCTGCCAGGAGCAGATTTAGCTCGGGCCCTATGGTGCTCTCCATCGAGGTTACCAGTTCCTCACGGATGGCGTCGAGCGGCGGGTTGGTGACCTGGGCAAAGAGTTGCTTGAAGTAGTCGTACAGCATGCGTGATCGATCAGAGAGCACAGCCAAAGCCGTGTCAGTTCCCATCGAGCCGGTCGGTTCCACCCCGTTGGTGGCCATAGGGGCAAGCAGAATGCGAAGGTCCTCGTGTGTGTACCCGAAGGCGAGTTGGTATGTGAGGATCGCCTCGTGGTCCGCTGAGGGTACGGGAGCCTCTGGAAGATCCTCGATCTTGACCAGGTTTTGGGCCAACCACTCCCCGTACGGGTGCTCGGTCGCCAGTTCCGACTTGATCTCCTCGTCGTCGATGATCCGTCCCTGGGCCGTATCCACCAGAAAAATGCGACCGGGTTGCAACCGCCCCTTGTAGCGAATGTTCTCGGGCGGGATGTCGAGCACGCCCACCTCGGACGCCATGACCACGATGTCGTCTTTGGTGACGTAGTAGCGCGATGGGCGCAAGCCGTTGCGGTCGAGCACAGCGCCTATGACGACGCCGTCGGTGAAGGCGATCGATGCGGGGCCGTCCCACGGTTCCATGAGCGAGGAGTGATACTCGTAGAAGGCCCTGCGGTCGGCCTTCATCGACTCATGCCCGTTCCACGGTTCGGGGATCATCATGAGAACGGCATGGGGCAGAGTACGACCGTTCATCACGAGGAATTCGAGCACGTTGTCAAAAGTTGCCGAGTCGCTCCCACCTTCCCGGATAACGGGCAACACCTTCGCGAGGTCTTCGCCCATCACATCCGAACGGCACAACGCTTCGCGCGCCCGCATCCAGTTGATGTTTCCCCGGAGGGTGTTGATCTCCCCATTGTGGGCGGTATAGCGGTACGGGTGCGCGAGCGGCCACGACGGGAACGTGTTGGTGCTGAAACGCTGATGCACGAGGGCCAGCGCGGACTCGACGTCAGGGTCGGTCAGGTCCGGGAACATTGGCTCGATCTGATCGGCGCGCAGCATCCCCTTGTAGACAACCGTGCGAGACGAGAGGCTCGGAACGTAGAATAAATCCCCGCCCTCTACGGCGAGGGTGTCTACCAAGTGCGCGACACGCTTACGGATCACGTAAAGCTTGCGCTCGAAATGGTCTTGGTCGCTAAGGCCCGGCCCCCGTCCGATGAACACTTGGCTGAAATGTGGCTCGGGCGACACCGCGCTGTCGCCTACCACCTGATAGTTGGTCGGAAGGTCGCGCCAACCCAGAAGGTGCTGGTCCTCCTCGACCACTACCGACTCGACGAGAGCCTGGATCTTCTTCCGTTGCTCGGTATCGTGTGGCAGGAAGACCATCCCGACTCCGTACTCATTCGCGTCTGGCAGGTTGATGCCCAGCGGCTCGCAGGCCTTGCGTAGGAAGCGGTCTGGTATCTGAAGCAGGATCCCGGCCCCGTCCCCAGTGTTCGGCTCGCAGCCACAGGCTCCGCGATGTAGGAGGTTGATCAGGACCTCGAGCGCCTGGCGGACGATAGCGTGTGAGCGTTGGCCCTTTACGTTGACCACGAAGCCGACGCCGCAGGAGTCGTGCTCGTGCCGGGGGTCATACAGACCCTGCGCCTGTGGCTGGCCCGCTAGCCCTGCCGGTTCGCGTCCGCTCTTGTCTGTAATAATGGCCATGGCTTGCTCAGACGCGTGTGCATAAACATTCAGATTGCGTGCCGTGGGGACAGGCACGGTAGAACTGGCCCCCCCAGTCGGTAAGGACAGGAGGGGCCGGTCAGCGGGGAGTAATCCCACGCTGAGGGTATCATTATAACGCTGTTGGAGTGTTCCAAAACCCCGGCGGTTGCGGAGAAGGGGGGTGGCGGGGGCTCAGCGCCTACCTATCCTACGTGCCAGTGTTAGCGTGGCCGCCATACAATATGGGCGCTCTTGATGTAGTCTAGCCTCGGGAAAGTCCGCCGTAGGCACGCGTTTCCTTGTGCGCAGTCCCAAGGCCCAGCCGGCCTGAGTCCGGTGTTGGATGGAGAAGGGCCATTCGGTCGGCAAGCACTTCGCGCTAGGATCGCCGGACGATATCGGCGGTGACCAAACCCAGCATCCCTACCCCTGTGACCTTGATCGCCCAGCCGACTCTCCGGAGCGAGCCGAAGTCCGTGAGACTGAGCGCGATGACGCTCAGCAGACTAAATATCCCGAGCGCCAAACGGACCCCGGTGCTTTCTCTCAGTAATGCCGCCTTGCCGATCAACCAGGCGTTCAGGAGGCCCAACGAGCCCAGGAGGAGTAGGGCGTTATCGACGCGGGTTCTCGAAGGATCATCGAACTTCGTAAGAAGGCCTAGGAGGATGACAAGCGCGTTTGTGATGATGCCGGCCCAAATGATCGTGAGGGACCTTCTCCTACCGATCCGCATTCAGGGTCTCGACCGGGGCCGTTCCCTCCGAAATTCCTTGCTACGCCAGGCTTCGGATTCGCCTGGGGGGATGCTCAGGTACTGCCAGGCGTCACCTCGCAAGGATTTCGCCACGTAGACGATCTGCCCGACGTGGTAGCTGGCATGCGCCAATGACCGATGAAGTGCTTCGTGAACATCCAGTGGCACGCTGCGGATCGACACTGTCTGGTTCAGGTCGTCATCGTCGAGTTCCGCCAAAGTGCCGAAGAGGACGTTCCATCCGTTTTCCCATTTCTGCACGAGCTCCGCTCGGCTGGTTTGTCTAGACTCGAACTCTGAGTCGCGCCCTCGCCATGACTTCTCGCCGTCCGACGATAGGAACTCAGTGAAACGAGACCGCAGGTTGCCCGAGATGTGCCACACTAGAGTAATGATCGAGTGCTCGGATCCAATGGCGTGGGAGCATAGTTCCTCCGGGCTGAGCTGGTCCATCGCGCCCTCGGCGAGTGCCTTGTAGTGCCGGTATTCACCTTCGATGGAGCCTATAAAGTCTCTTGGCATGGGGCCCCCTCATGGTGGTTACCAATAGAGCGCAATACCTGCTTCAGCCAGAAATTATGCGTAGGTTGGTCCCCCGTCGACAGCTCAGGGCTCGGATTTGTTCTGGTATGGGCTGTATTGTCCATGCACTCTATTATGAGTCGGTGCCCTCATGCACAACGGGAGCATCGTAGTGTTGGCCTCGATACTGGTGCTCCGCACCTGGCTCGAGGGTGGTGGGGAAGCGCCCTCGTGGGCGCTTCCGGCTCCGGATTTGTTGGCCGTTGCGATGGTGAGGAGACAATCCGCCGCCTCGAAGACAATGCCGGACGCCGCCGACTCGATCTGAACCCCTATTTTGGCGACCTTTCACTGATGACGTTTCTGATGCTCCTTCCGCTCTGATGCCCCGTTCGTCCGAGCTCCTCCGAGGTGCAAGCCACCTCGAGTGCACGTACACCGGCGAAACCGTCGAGAGCGAGGCCCTGCACGGTTTGTCGTCCGCCGGGAAGCCGTATTTCGCACGCTATGATCTCGAAGCTATCCGGCCCGGATTCCAGCCCGCCGACCTCGCTGGGC
>JAYZBT010000387.1:0-7537 GCA_036338615.1 Gemmatimonadota bacterium | reverse complement strand
GGGCGCGGCCGCGGGGCGGGGGGGGGGCGCCAACCCGCTGGGGCGGGCGCGGGGGCGGCCCCCCGGGGCCCCCCCGCGACTGTTGCTGCTCGACGAGCCGTCGCTGGGCCTGGCTCCCCTGGTGGTCGAGGAGGTCTTCGAGTCGATCATGGAGATCAATCGGCGAGGCACCGCCGTGTTCCTCGCCGAGCAGAACGCGCACGCGGCGTTGAAGGTTGCCACGAGGGGCTATGTGATCGAAAGTGGCTCGGTGGCGTTGGAGGGAGACCGAGACTCACTGGTCGACAATCCAGAGGTGCGCCGGGCTTATATCGGCATTTAGGATCGGCATTTAGGAGATCTGATCATGAAAACGATTCCGGTGCTCGACTCGCACATGGCTTTCGTCGAGGTGGGATCGGGAGCGCCGATCGTCTTCCTTCACGGAAATCCGACGTCGTCGTACCTCTGGCGCGACATCATCCCGCACGTCGAGTCGCTCGGCCGATGTCTGGCCCCGGACCTCATCGGGATGGGCAACTCGGGGCCGGCCGAGGGCGGCAGCTATCGCTTCACGGATCATCGACGATACCTCGACGCGTGGTTCGAAGCGGTCGGCGCGACCGCCGACGTGACTCTCGTGGTTCACGACTGGGGCTCCGGGCTCGGCTTCGACTGGGCGCGCCGGCACCCAAAAGCGGTTCGGGCGATCGCCTACATGGAAGCGATCGTACAGCCGGTCACCTGGGACGCGTGGCCCGACGCCGCGCGAGGCATCTTCCAGGCGATGCGCTCGCCGGCGGGTGAAGAGATCGTGCTGGAGAAGAACGTCTTCGTCGAGCGCATCCTCCCCAGTGCCGTGCTCAGAGACCTTTCTCCAGAGGAGATGGAGGAGTACCGACGGCCGTTCGTGGAGCCCGGCGAGTCACGCCGGCCGACCCTCACATGGCCGCGAGAGATTCCCATCGACGGTGAGCCCGCGGACATGGTACAGATCGTTCGGGAATACGGAGATTGGCTGTCCCAAAGCGAGCTGCCGAAGCTCTTCGTGAACTGTGAGCCGGGGTCGATCCTGGTCGGGCCACAGCGGGAGTTCGCGAGGAGTTGGCCCAACCAGCGAGAGGTCACCGTGGCGGGCAGCCACTTCGTTCAGGAGGACTCGCCGCACGAGATCGGAGAGGCGATCCACGATTGGCTGGGCTCGCTCGGGTGAGCGCCGGGTCCGGGCCTATGACGGGCGCCCGCAGCTTGGTGAAGACGTTGATCGCGAGTGGCGTCGAAGCATGCTTCGCGAACCCGGGCACGTCCGAGATGCACTTCGTGGCCGCTCTCGACGCGGAGCCCCAGATGCGTGCGGTGCTTGGGCTCTTCGAAGGGGTCGTCACGGGGGCAGCGGACGGGTATGCCCGCATGGCACAGAAGCCTGCGTGTACCCTCCTGCATCTGGGGCCGGGTCTGGGCAACGGGCTCGCCAACCTGCACAACGCGCGGCGGGCGCACACGCCCGTGGTGAACATCGTCGGAGAACACGCCACCTACCACCGCCATCTGGACGCTCCGCTCACGTCCGATATCGAGAGCATCGCGAGCGCGGTTTCGGGCTGGGTGCACGTCTCCGAAGACGCAAAAAGCGTGGCCGCGGACGGAGCCCGCGCGGTGGCGGCGAGCTACGGTCCGCCGGGCCAGGTCGCCACACTGATCCTGCCGGCGGATACCGCCTGGGAGGGGCCGTGCCGACCCGCCGATCCCGTCGTCCCCGTCGCGCCGGCACTACCGAGTGCCGAGCGAGTGGAGGAAATCGCCGACACGCTGCGCTCCGCGGGCGCCTCGGCCGCTCTGCTCTTGAACGGGTCCGCGTTGACGGAAGAGGGAGTGGCGCTCGCCGGGAAGATTGCCGCAACGACGGGTGCCCGACTCTTTCGGGACACGTTCGTGAGTCGCGTCAGCCGGGGAACGGGACGCGGGCATATCTCCCGGCTCCCGTACTTCGCCGAACAGGTCGTCGAAGTCCTCGACGGAATACAGCATCTCATAACGGTGGGCACCAAGCCGCCGGTTTCCTTCTTCGCATACCCCGGCAAGCCCGGCGAACTCACGCCTGACGGATGCACCGCACACTGCCTCGCCGAGCCGTCCGAGGACGGTCGCGGCGCTCTCGCCGCGCTGGTGGACGCGCTCGACGCAGGGGGTGCACAAGCTGCCACCGAGGCAGAACGGCGACCGCCACTGCCGACGGGGGCCCTCACCCCCGAGACCATAGCGCAGGCGTTGGCGCACCTGCTGCCCGAGCACTCCATCGTGATGAGCGAGGCCGCGACCGCCGGCCGCTCCATCTACGGCGCGATCCGCGGCTCGGGACCCCACGACTGGCTCGACCTCACGGGCGGAGCCATCGGTCAGGGCATGCCGGCCGCCACCGGGGCAGCCGTGGCGTGTCCCGGCCGGAAAGTGATCTCGCTGGAGGCCGACGGAAGCGGCATGTACACGCTCCAGGCCCTCTGGACTCAGGCGAGAGAGGGGTTGGACGTGACCACCGTGATCTTTTCCAACCGCCGATACGCGATCCTGGAGATGGAGTACCACCGCGTCGGCGTGGGCGCGCCTTCCCCGAGAGCCAAGAGCCTCTTCGACCTGTCGCGGCCGGATCTGGATTGGGTCCAGCTCGCGCGCGGCATGGGCGTCGATGCCGCACGAGCGACCACTGCGGACGAATTCAGTCGAGCACTGGCGCAGGGCCTGAACGAGCAAGGTCCGTATCTGGTCGAGGCGGTCCTCTGAGGGGTCAGGCCTCGCTTCGCAACGCGGCGATCGGATCCACACCCGCCGCCCTGCGCGCCGGAAGGTAGGTGGACACCAGGCAGACAGCTGCGAGCGCGGCCGCAACCAGAACGATGACCATGGGCCCTCCCAACTCCACCTTGAACTGCGCGCCGATACCGAGCGCGGCTCGTCGGATCAGCAGCGCCAGCGGTAGCCCCAGGACGATGCCGACCGCCAGGGAAAGGGCCGCCACCAGCGATACCATCGGCATGCGCATGAGCATCCGGAAGCCGTACCGCACATCCTGCAGAAAGTCTGACATCCCCATTCCATTGTTGTAGTGCAACGCAATCTTTATGGCTTCGAACGAGCACCAGAGGCGCGCGATCCAATTTGGGCCGCGGAGGTCGAAGTACTCGGTCTCGCGATCCCCACATATGCTTTCTCCCACCACCCCCATCGGGAGCGCGGCATCGAGCAGGCTCTGGGCCCAGGCCGGAGGTGGACCCCGTCTACGCCGGCTCATCAGTCTTCGAGCATGGGCTCGAGCCCGTCCCAAAGCGTGATCAAAGCGCGACGGGAACTCTTGAGCGCAGCGAGGCCCTCGGTCGTCACGGAGAACCGACGTTGGCGGTCCTTCCGACGGGCATTCTCGGGTACTTCGGAGACCCACGTCAGGTAGCCCTTCCGCTCCATGCGGTCGAGCGTGGTATAGAAGCCCCCCCGCGAAACCTTCCGGTCGGCGGCCATTTCGAGTTCCTGACGGACCTCGAGCCCATATGCTCCGGTACCCATCCGGAGGATGGACAGCAGGACCATCTGCTCGAATTCTCCTAGAAACGTTCTCGACATCACCTACTCGATACGGGCACAATGAGAGCGAAGTTTCGAGAACGGATCACTTAACGAAACCGGACGTCACGGGGTCATTGCTCGTGACAGACAGAGACAACCGTCCAGGACTGCCATGCTTCGCAAGATCACACCCGGACTTCTCTTGCTTCTCCCGGTCGCCTTATCGGCGCAGGAGGGCAGCATCGCCTTTACGCATTCGGTGAAGGTCGATTTCGAGATACCTGAAGAGATGCGAGCCCGTTTCGAAGCGCGTGGTGGCAGGGGAGGCCGTGGCCTTCCCACGGAACGGGTGACCCAATTCGTCTTGTTGTTCAACTCGACCGAATCCCTGATGAAACCGGTGCCACGGGTGGCCCCGGCGGGCGGCCGGGGAGGTAGGGGCAACTTCGACCGACGTGGCGACGCCGGAGCCACTAGGCGCCTTCGGCCCAACTCCGCATCCCGGACCACCCAAGATGAAATGGTCGAAGCTCACACCCGGTACGACGAAGGCAGGCTCGTAGAGGCCCGGCGGCTCTTGGGACGTTCCTTCATCATCGCGGACGAACGGCCGACGTACGAGTGGAAGCTCACCAGCGAGCAGGCCGAGTACCTCGGTCACGTGGTGCTGAAGGCGACCGCGGTGCAGGACAGCTCCGCGATCGAAGCCTGGTTTACGCCACAGATCCCGGTGCAAGGCGGGCCTGCCACGTTCGGAGGGTTGCCGGGGATGATCCTCGTCGTGTCGATCGACGATGGACGGGAGCAGTACAACGCCACGGGGATCTCGATGAGTAGGGTCGCGGAAGGAGTCATCGTGAGGCCCAGCGACGGCGACGAAGTGACGAGAGAGGAATACGAGGAAATCGTGGCGGAGAAGCTCGAGGAGCTTCGGGCCACACAGAGGAGAATCCGAAGGTGAATTCCGCCCGAACCGAGTCGATCGCGGCCCGAGCCTTTTCCCTGTTGCGTGACGGCCTCGTCGCCGCTGCCGCGCTTGGATTCTTCCTGGCGGCGGCCCCGGCCGCGGCCCAGGAGACGTACGACGTGAGCGGCATCGTGGCCGACGCAGCGGGTGAAGGAGTCGATGGCGCCATGATCGTGGCACTGGCACTCCCCGACTCGATGCTGACCAAGTTCGCACTGACCAACGGGAACGGTTCATTCACTTTGAGCCGAGTACCGGTCGGAGAGTACCTGCTTCAAATCACGATGCTTGGTCATCAGACAATCCGCCGACCGTTTTCCATCACATCAGAGGACGTGGATGCGGGGACGATCAGCCTCGAAGTCCTGGCCGTAGAAATGGAAGAGCTCGTCGTCAGCGTGGACCACGTGCCTTTCGTGAACCGACGCGACACACTCGACTACAACGCACTGGCCTTCGTGACGCGACCGAACGCCACGGTCGAGGAGCTGCTCGCTCGGCTGCCAGGCATCGAGGTGGATACCGACGGGACCATTCGGGCGCAGGGAGAGGAGGTGCAAAACGTCTTGGTGGACGGGAAAGAGTTCTTCGGCAGCGACCCGACGATCGCGACCCGGAACCTCCCGGCGGACGCCATCGAGCGCATTCAGGTCTACGACAAAGAGTCCGACATGGCCGAGTTCACCGGCATCGCCGACGGCCAGGAGGAGCGCACGATCAACCTCGAGCTACGCGAGGACGCGCGCCGAGGATACTTCGGACAGGCTGTAGGCGGGCTCGGCGGCGGACTCGAGCCGGTTGCGGTGATCGAGGCCCAGCCCAACGGCCGCACACGGTACAACGAGTCGCTCAACATCAGTCGTTTCTCGCCGACCACCCAACTCGCGCTGCTCGGGAACGCGAACAACGTGAATGAGGCCGGCTTCGCTTGGGGCGATTTCGTGAACTTCAGTGGTGGCGCTGGCGGCTTGGGGGGCAATCGGGGTGGCCGTGGCGGCGGTCGCGGTGGCGGAGGCGGCGGTATTCAACTCGGCGGAGGCAGGAACGACGGCTTCACCGAGACCGTGTCCTTGGGCCTGAACGCGAACCACGACTTCACCGACGACCGTTGGATTCGCAGCAGCTACTTCTACACCGGACTGGACAACGTCCAGCAGCAGACGACCCAGCAGCAGCAGCTCTTGGGGTCCACCACGGCTGCCCTGCAGAGCGCGGCGGCCGATCAGGTGACGGCCAAAACGACCCACCGTGTAAACCTGAACGCGCAGTACGCGTTCTCTGACGGGCACGACCTCAGGCTGCGCGGGAATCTGAGCGCCGGTTCGTCGGCATTGACGAGCCTCCAGTCGAGCGAGACGACGACCCTGGACGGTCGCGTCCAGAACACAGGCCTCAGCAACAACCTGGTCGACGGCAATGACCTGAACGGTTCGGCGCGCCTGACCTGGCGCAAGCGGCTGGCTGAGAACGGCAGGTCACTCGTGGCCGAGGCGACAACGAGCATCCAGGAGCCGGAGCTGTTCGGGGATCTGGAAACCACGACGGGCATCGCCAGCAGGAATGGCGATCTCATCACGGAGGACCTGTTTCAAACACAGGCGCGCACCGGCCAAACCCTCTCTCTCTCCCAGCGGCTCTCGCTCACGCAGCCGGTCGGGCAAGGGGGAATCATCGAGCTGTTCGGCGAGCACCGAGAGGTCAATGAAGAGCAGGACAACTCGATCTTCGACGTCGGGACCGGGACGCCCATCTTCAACGATCTGCAGAGCTCCGGCTTCGAGCGCACGTACAGCTACCTGCGCGGGGGCTTCCGCTTCAATCGCAACACCGAGAAGGCGCGCTTCGTGGTTGGCCTGCAGGTGCAGGGGTCGAACCTGGACGGCATAATCCTCGATCGCGACGAGCGCATCGAGAACGGGTACACCCACATCCTGCCCTCCGCCAACTTCCGGATTCAGCTCGACGAAGCCAAGACCCTGAACTTCCGCTACACGACGTCGACGAGGGAGCCGTCGATGACGGAGCTGCAGCCGTTCACCGACAATACCAACCCGATCCGCACCTACATCGGCAACCCGAACCTGACGCCCGAGTATTCCCACTCGTTCAACGCCGACTATCGCTTCTTCGATCAGTTCTCGTTCGTGAACCTGTTCACGTACCTGCGCTTCTCGTACACCAGCGACGACATCATCCAGTCGAGGGTGATCGACGAACAAGCCATCCAGACCGTGATGCCCGTCAATATCGACCACAGTTGGTCGACCAACGGCGGCGTGACCTACGGGCGACCGATCCGCTCGATCGGGGGGCGAATCAATCTGAACTACTCGTTCAACTACACGCGT
Source organism: Gemmatimonadota bacterium (assembly GCA_036338615.1). Taxonomy (GTDB): domain Bacteria; phylum Gemmatimonadota; class Gemmatimonadetes; order Longimicrobiales; family Gaopeijiaceae; genus UBA1138. The sequence continues at coordinate 688 of JAYZBT010000387.1, read as the reverse complement.
GGCGTGGAGATCCTGAACGAGTCCCAGAACAACAGCAGGGTCATGAGAAACACGATCGACGCCAGCGTCGATAACCGGAACAAGGAGATCTTCGACGTGCGCGCGGGCACGCGCCTCGCGTTCAACGATGTCGAGTATTCGCTCAATCCGGAACTCAACCAGGGTTACCTGGACAAGACCATCTACGGGAACGGGATGCTCCACTACGGAGCCGGATGGACGCTCTCGGCGACGTTGAACTATCGGCTCTACGACGAGGATGTCTTTGGGGCGGGAGACCGGAATGTCGCCATGCTCCAGGCTTCGATTTCGAAACTCACCATGGACAACCGCGTGGAATTGGAGTTGATCGGGTTCGACCTTCTCGATCAGAACAAGGGCGTGACCTTTACGAACGGCGGCAGCTTCATTCAGGAACGGCGCACCGAGTCCCTCGGCCAGTACGTGATGCTGAAAGTGATGTATCGCCTCGGGACACGAGGCACCGGCGCCGCGCGGCGTGGCGGAGGCGGCCAGCGGCGGTGACGGCTACTCGGTCCTCATCGTCTGGACCGGATCCACTCTGGTGGCTCGCCGAGCAGGCGCGTAAGCGGCCAGCAACGCGGTAAGCCCGAGCGCGAGGGCAGCCAGCGCGAACGTGCCCCGAACGCCAGTTTACGCCCCCTGCGACGGCACCTCCATCAAATAC
>JAYZBT010000386.1:0-5263 GCA_036338615.1 Gemmatimonadota bacterium | reverse complement strand
CGTGGTGGCAAGCTCGACCTGCTGGCTCCGGTCCTGGTCGTGCTTGTCGGTCCACTCGATGCGGAGCCCGGCCTCGGGGTCGTAGAAGACCCCGGCGGAGCACTGATTGGCGGGCCACTCGAGTACGCCGCGCGCGGGCTTTGAGAGGTTGAGGAGCGGGAGGTCGCGCGCGTCCATGCGAAGGAACGACGTGACGAGGGGGCGGGCCATGGGGAGGCCTCCGAAACGAAATACGGGTTCTGGTGAGGGCCGTATAGGGCCGTCGGGCCGTCACCCGTACCGCTGTGTGATGCCCGGTGACACCGTGTGCGTGGGCTGAACCGTAACTAGCCGTTATTTCTTGCCCTTGGATCGGCTTCCCAAGCTGAGGGTCGCCGGTTCGAACCCGGTCTCGCGCTCCAAGATTCCCGAACGCGCTCGCGATCCTCGGGTTCTACCTGGGCGAAACCGAGCCCGACCGGACCAAGCGCGAACTCTGCGACGCCCCGGACTCGATGGCGTTCCTGACCCTGGGAAGCTCCCTGCCGCGGGGGCTCGTGCTCATTCCCGGGGGTGTCGCGCTGCCCGCGTGCAGGGGCGGGTAAAAAATCTCCCCGCGCTGGATCCTGCGAGTACTATTCCCCATATAGGTATTTCAATTGATGGAATTTTACCACGATGCGTGAATTCGTGAACGGGCTCGTCGCTCTCAGCTTTTTCTCTGTTGTCCTCGCCCACTCGGAGTCGATCGCCGGGAGTGAAATCTCGACGGCGTTCGCCGCCGAGTCGGAGCTCACGGACCTCGCGTTCCTTGCAGCCGTGAGCTCCGACTCCGCGATGCAACGCGATCAACCCAAACGGCACCGGGGGCGCGCTCACGCTCGGCTTGGAGACGCAGACTCTGACAGCGATTCGCACCGGGGGCGAGGCAGTCGCCGCGGACACCGCGGCGGCGGTGCCGACAGTGATTCGGACAGTGACTCAGACAGCGACGACCCGAACCGTGCACCCAGGGCGAAACTACGTGTCAAGAACCTCACGAAATCGCGCGATGCCCTCAACTGGATTCGCCTCGACGCTCGCGAGTCCAGGGACAAAGACGGTCGCATTACGTCGACGGAGTTCAGGGTTCACGAGCTCGGTAGCCTCAGACGGATCGATTCACCCGCCGCTTCCAAGACCGCCATCGCACACGTCCTGCTTACGCCTGGCCGGTATCTCGTCGAGGTCTTTGTGCGGGACGATGAAGGTGCCATCGGCAGGCGCGACCGCGTGCTCACGATCAAAGGAACCTCCGATCCAAGGTTCGACTCCCGAGGCGTTCGCTGGGGGCTCGGCAAGCGCTGGCGAGTCGGGGACCCGTCCCACCTGCTCCGGGTCGCAAGCGGCCCCATGGACCTCGGCGAGGTCGGGGCGCTCTTCGACCCATCGCCCGACGCTGTCAAGCCGACGGCGCTGAAGCTCCAGAGCGCCGCGTCGGGTGGCTGCGGCAGCACGATGAACAAGACGGCGGACGGACTCGACGTCGCCGGCGGTGTGCTCTCCGTCGCGCTCGCTCCCTTCGGGCTCAGCGCCGTCGGCTCGGCGGTCGGTACCGCAGGCACCGTCGTCGGCGTAATGGGAGGCAACTCCGCAAGCTCCTGCACTCAGGACGAGATCGAAAATCTCGCAGAAGCGGTCGAATTCCAGGCGAAACAGATCCAACAGATCGAGAACCAGCTGGAGCTCGTCGACGCGGCTCTCTGCGAGGAAGCCGAGGCAGTCCTGCAGGACAACATCACCGCGGCGCTAAAAAACTACTCCCAGAAGTTCTACGACGTATCGCCTCAGGGGAACGCTTCGTGCGAGACCGCCACTTCGACGGGCCCCGCGGCTGGTTGTTCTCTCCTCGATGGTGCGGCCTTCGGCCAGTTCATGGAGGACGCCGGCTACTGGCAATCGCCCGAAGGGCCGCCCGCTTCCAGCATCTGCAACTTCAGCTCGATCGACGCGTCTGGAAACCCCTGTACGGCAGACAGCGTGCAGAGCCGCGACAACTGGAACGCCCTCATCGGCTTCGTCCAATCCAACGCAGGCAACTTCGAAGTCGGCCTCGAGACGCTTACGGGAACCTCCTTGGCCGATAGTGCCGACCTATGCGTCTCCGATTGTTACAAGGAGGTGGCGTACGCGGACGAGTCATCCTTGCTCATCCAAACACTCGAGACCCTGCTCAAGAATGTGTTCAGCCAGGATGAGTCACTCGTCGCGCTCGCCGTGAGCGGTGAATGCGGGACGGGCGCAGCCAATAACATCGTCCCGATCATCGACTGGTACAACCAGGCCCTTATGGGCAATTTCCAGTATGCCGCCACGATTCTGAACCAAAGCCTGCAAATGCAATGGATCATCAACCAGTTCAACTACTTCGGCGCTCTGCCCGGCGGCGTGATCTCCGAATACGGCGCCGGCGAGTTGACCGAGAACTCCATCGCCCCCCTCGGTGCCATGGACGCGACCTACTACGGCGGGCCGACGAGCTACGCCTGCTCTTCTACGGCAATCGTCGACGCTGGCGAACCCTGCGAGCCGTCCTCGAGCGAGAACGGCTACCAGTGCAGCTCCGGCCCCTTCGCGGAGGCGGGATGCAATCCCGAGGACGTCACTGCCTGCAGCAATGACCAGAGCCTCTGCATCTACGCATTCTGTGGCGGGAACGCGACCGCATGTGAAACCGCTCCCTCGGAAGCCGAGGTATACAACGAAGCGCAACGCGAGCTCGGTCTCGAGTACGGCGCCCGCATGAACAAACTGTACGAACTGATGCTCAGCTATGTCGTCACGGACCTGCCGGTCGCGGGACAGGCGTGGCCGCAGTTGCAGCAAGGCGTATGCGTCCAGACGCGCGCTCCCAACACGACACCAGGCGTGGCACCGACCTCGTGCAATGTGGACTCCGATTGCCTCGCGCCGGCGCTCTGCTGGCAGCCGACCGTCCCCTGGGAGACGACGGTGGGCAGCGCAGCGAACGTGACGCCGTGGGACGATACCGTGCGCAATCCAGCCTATATCGGCACCCCGATCGGCTGGGTCTACAACCAGTACCCCAACCTGAACGTCCCGAGTTACGCCGCCGACGCGAGCTTCCAAGCGGGCTCCCAGTGTGCATCCGATTACGGATCCGCCACCGTGGATCCCGTCTGCTGCGGACAACCGGGGACGACGGACGACACCGATGTAGTCTGTCCGCAGGACTTCCCATACTGCATTGGGTACGACTTCGACGTCGCCTTTGGGCAGTGCTCGAATGGCAAGCCCTGGACGGACCAGGGTTTCCTCTACCAATACGCGCTCAACGACCCATTCGTATGTGACCAGAGCCTGAAGGCAGCTTCGGACAACAGCAGCGCAGGTGCGCCCCCCACCCTCGGGGACGCTTGGGCTCGCCCTGCCGACTGCCCGGCGATCTTCTCGCTGCCCGGAGGCGGGGCGCCTCGCTACGGCTACTTCGATGGTAAGAGCCTGCAGCCCTATTCGTTCGAGATCGCGAGCGCTGCCGCCGTGGCGAACAGCGACTGCCCCGCAGCATGCCAGAGCCCGAGCTGCAACAGCGGGACGCCCTCGGCGTTGACTCCCGCTGACCCGATCGCGTGCGCCGCAGATGTGACCTGGGGCACCTGCTCTGCCGGCCTCGGTCTCGCCGAACTCTCCCCGGGGTCGAGCGCCTGTACAGGGTTCTGCACGACAATCGCGGAGGGCGGTGAGAGCTACTGCGTCGACAGCACCTACGCACTGCGCGTCGCGGATGCTTCGAACTACGTCGACTGCCAGATGTGCGGAGAGGGAGCCTCGGAGCCGGTGCTCACTCTTGCAGGGCTGATGCTCGGCAACGTGAATGCGTGCGACGCCACGAGTCCGAAGCTCGACTGGTTCTTCCCCGAGGCGGCGTCCACGGTCAATGGGAGCGGAGGCAGCGCGGCGAACCTCGCGATGCTGTGCGACGGCTGTGCCTACCTGAGCTGTGGAAACGCGGCGGCGTTCGATTCAGGGGTGATCGGTGACTTCGACTTCGCCACGACCGATGCCTCCTGGCCCGCGACCTATGCGAGCACGGGGAGCTGCCCAGGCGGCGCCGCATGCACGGTCGCCGGCAATTGTGTCGGGAACGGGAACAGCCCGAAGTCGCCCGGTTGCAGGGGCATCTATGGCTGGGAGAACTTCGAGTCGTGTACAAAGATCAACTTCCTCGATTGGAGCTTGACGTCGTCGATCAGTGACTATCGCTGCGGATACGTCGAGGGCAGCGGGGTCTCCTATGTCGGCGTCACGAACGCGGCCGCCTCGGGGTGCGAGTCGGACGGCGACCAGGTGGGTCTCGGCCTCAATGGAGACGCCCAGAACGGTGATTATCCCTGGGGGTGCGGCGTGTTTGGGTTCAATACGATCTCCGAGGCGGGGTCGGATGGCTCCACCGGATATTCGTGGATCGTCTTCGAACAGCCGAACGCGATGACCGGGCTGTGGGATCCGCTCCGACCGGATGGGGTGACGCAGAACGAGATCTCGAGTAGCGGGTTCTCGGTGAGCGGGCGGCAGATGGGCTTCGCCCTGGTCTCGCAGTGTCAAACCAGTTGCCCGAACCAAGCAGAGACCGGCCTGGATGCTTCTGAGTACACGGTGATGTCGATCGCCACCCCGGCGACCAAGGACACGCTCGATACGCTTGGGTACGCGTGCGAGCTCTACAGCGATCCGAACGCGATCATCCCCGGCGACATCTTTGGGGGGACGGGCCCAACCGGCGAGCAGCAGACGCTCCGGTGCACGCTGAACGATGGAAGGCAATACGCAGTCAAGATGCCGCCGTCGTCTGGCGGAACCAATTCCGGAACGTACGTGGGCACGACCGATCTTGTCGTCGATCAGACGAACAAGGCTTGCCCGGACGCGTGCTTCAGTTGCAACCCGGGTACTGGCGGGTTCACGCCAGGGGGCATGGCGCTCAACGACGAGGGGGCGTGTACGGGCTTCTGTTCTGGGGACAACAACTGCGGCGGGTACTGTTACAACCAGCCGACCGGGAACATCCCACCGATCGACTGTCGGGGGTGTGGCTCGGACCCGGCGTTGGAACCGGCGAACGGCACCGCGAGCTGCTTTCCGTATGGCAATTCGTCGTACGGCCCGGGCTCGTACCCCTGGTTCTAGGGGGAGTGGCGAAGTCGAGTTGTAGAGCGATCCGCGGGCGGACAACTACTACTGGACGAAGTTCGGCCGCTCCGCGACGCAGAACCCGCTGACTCTT
>JAYZBT010000385.1:0-5295 GCA_036338615.1 Gemmatimonadota bacterium | reverse complement strand
CGCGGTCGAGGCTTCGGCGGCGGCCGAGGCGGCTTCGGCGGTGATCCCGAAGCATTCCGGGACCGTCCGGGCGAATCGGCAGCCGGCGGTGGTCGCGGTGGCCGGGGTGGTTTCGGCCAGATGCGGCAGTTAGCCGAGCTGATCGCACCTGGCGGGGACATGCAGAGCCTGTTCCGTCGGTTCGGGGGAGCGGGTGGCGGCGCTCCTCTCGCGGAACCGGGCAGCTACACGCTCACGATGACCATCGGTGACGAGTCCTTCACGCAGCAGCTCGACGTGGCCCGCGTCGGCGAAGTCACGGGCGGTAACTCGCCCTTCGAGGTCGAGGGACGAAGCGACGAATTGCTCGATTGGTACGTGCGGTGGGTGGCGGAGGGTCGCCGCCGTTAGCGTCTCGGATCGCGACCGGACCGTCATCTATCTGTCGGTTCTGCTAGCGCTGTTCCTGGCCGCGATCGATCAGACCATCGTGGCGACCGCCTTGCCACGCATGGTGGAGGACCTCGAGGGCGTGGAGCGGTACGCCTGGGTCGCGACGGCGTACCTGCTCATGTCCACGGCGCTCGCGCTGGTCTACGGTAAGCTCGCCGACACATACCCGCGCAAATTCGTCACCCTGGGTGCCTGCGGCCTTTTCCTCTTCGGGTCGGTCCTATGCGGGCTCTCCGGCGAGTTCGGCGATCTACCGCTGCTCGGCGACGGGATGAGCCAGCTCGTCATCTTCCGGGGGATCCAGGGGGCCGGCGGTGGCGGCCTCTTCGCGATGACGTTCATCGTGATCGCGGACCTGTTCACGCCGGCAGAGCGCGGCAAGTACCAGGGATTCGTGGGTGCGGTCTTCGGCATTGCGTCCGTGCTCGGCCCGCTGATCGGTGGCCTGCTCACGGACCATGCCGGCGGCTGGATTCCGGGAATCGAAGGGTGGCGCTGGGTCTTCTACGTAAATGTGCCGCTCGGGGGCATCGCGGTCTGGTTCATCGCCCGGCGCATGCCCAGGCTCGACCCGCCTGCGGCCGGCGCACGTCCCGACCTGCTCGGGGCCGCGCTGCTGGTGGGCGGGTTGATTCCGCTCATCATGTCGCTGCAGATCGACAAGCGCCGTTACCCGTGGTTGCCGGGGGTGGGTGCTGACGCCGATCCGGGGGTTCTGGCTTCCTGGGCCACCCTGTCCCTCTTCGCGGGCGGGTGCGCGCTGCTCGCGCTCTTCTTCCGACGCTCGCGGACGTCCCCAGGGCCGATTCTCGACCTGCGCCTCTTTCGGGACCCTGTGTTCCGAACCGCGAATGCGTCGACTTTCTTTGTCGGCGCGGCGTTCATGTCGGTCACGATCTTCCTGCCGCTCTTCCTGGTCAACGTGCTCGGGGTGTCGGCCACACGGGCCGGCGCGGCGCTCATCCCGTTCTCTCTTGGCATCGTGTTCAGCGCGACGCTCGCCGGCCAGATCGTCAACAAGGTCGGGTATCGGAAGCAGATCGTGTTGGGAGTGCTCGTCTTCATGACCGCGGCTGTCTTGCTCTCCCGCATGGAGTCGGACATCGAGTATTGGCGGATCACGGTGTACATGGTGATGTGCGGTTTGGGTGCGGGGCCGGGGATGCCGCTCTTCACGCTCGCCATCCAGAACGCGGCCGACGTCCGTCTCATCGGACAAGCGACCAGCGCCTCCCAGTTCTTCCGGCAAACCGGTGCGACCGTGGGCGCGGCGCTCATGGGTACGGTGCTCGGAGTCACGCTCGGGCTCTCTTTCGCCCAAATCGGAGAGGACATCGCCCCTTTGATCGACGGGGAGATCGCGGTTGAGGAGTACGTTTCCACCGGGGGCGTCGAGTTGCCCGCTTTGATTCTCGCGAACTTCGAGGCCAGGGCCCGACGAGCCGAGAGTGAGCCGGGTGCGCAGGCGATCCGAGCCGAGGGTGAGGCTTTGGCGGCTCGAGTCCAGACGGCAGTCCGTGGCGCGTTCACGGAGGCGATCCAGCGCATCTACTGGTTGACCGCGATCCTGGTTGCGATCGGCGGCGTGATGGCCATGAGAATCCCGGAGCTGCCGCTACGAACCACGCACGATCGGGCCGTTGCAACCGCAGAATCTTCCGGCTCGTAGGGAACGCTCCCCGACCCCAGCTCTCCGGGCTAGGCAGATACGCGCCACACGGTCAGTATTAAGAGCAGCCTCCGCCCAAATTTTCGAGTAGGCCATGATCAAGAAACTCATCATGCTGGCGTTCGTGGCGCTCGCGATTGCGATGGTTGTGCCGAGCACGCGCGCCCAGCTCCTAGAGGCCGTCAAGCCCGTCTCCGACAAGGTCCAGGGCAGTCTGGTGCCTCGACGTCTCGACGTCATGGCAGGGCAAGTCGACTACCGCCTCGGCCGAAGAGAGGGCTTCCCGGAGGATTGGGAAAAATGGTTGGTGGACGAATTCACAGGGGTGCCGGAAGACCCCTGGGGCAACTACTACTACCTGAGGCCCGGGCGTCGCGAGTACACCGTCGGATCGATGGGCGGCGATGGCGAGCGAGGCACCGAGGACGACATCACGCTGACCCGCCCGGTGCCGGGCGGCTGAGAGCGAAGGGCCTCGGCAGGCGTCGCAGGGGGACGACTTGAGCGAACATCGACCGACCGAACCCGTTGGCTTGGCGCGAAAACCCAAACGGCGGTTCGGCGACGAGGAGATCAGCGACATCCTCACCCGAGCCGCGGAGATGCAGGAGCGCTCCGAAGTCGTGACCCACGGTGGGGGCGAGGGCTCACGCTGGAGGAGTTGCGGCAGGTCGCTGAGGAGGCTGGGATCGATCCCCGCTTCGTGGAGTTGGCCGCGACCCACGCGGACGCTCCTGAACGGCTCGAGAGCAAGCTGGCCGGCGGCGCGTACTCCTGGCACCACTCGGCGAGCGTGGAGGGCGAGGTGGAGGACCGGGACCGAGATCGAATTCTGGGCGCGATCCGCTTGGTCATGGGTCACCACGGTCGGCTCGAGGACTTGTACGGACGCATGGAGTGGAGAAACGATGCGGGAGGCCCTTTGGTGGTAGGGGTTCTCAGCCCAGACGGAAAAACGGAGATCGACGTGTCTGCCGTGAAGTCCCGCGAAGCGACCGCGCTCTTCATCTTCGGGGTCTCGTTCGGTGGCATCTTCGGCGGCGCGTTCGTGTCGGGCCTGTTGGGCATCTCCGGCGCCATGGTGCTCCCGTTGATCGGAGCCGCCGGCGGGGAGTCCTGATCATGCTGAGCAAGAGGAAGACAGACGGTAGGCGGGCGGCGCGCGGCGCGCTCGTATCCCTCCTCACCGCCGTCCTTCTCGCCGGCTGCGACGCGGCGCCGGCCAGCAGCGCCCCGGTTCAGCTTCGACAGGCGTTCTCGGACGCGGACTTCGCCGCACTGGTGGACCGGATCTCAGAGCGCGCCGGTTACTTCGATACCGATAACCTCATCTCGAACGAATCCGGATACCTCACGGTGATGGATGCGCTCGCCAAGACGGGGATCGAAGGGGGCGCCTACGTCGGTGTCGGTCCCGATCAGAACTTCTCGTACATCGCGCAGGTGAAGCCGACCATCGTCTTCATGACGGATGTGCGCCGTGACAACATGCTGCACCATCTGCTGCTCAAGGCTCTGATCGAGCGAGCTCCGACTCGCGTCGAGTTCCTGGCCGGGCTCCACGGTCGGGTCGTACCGCCCGACGCCGCAGCGTGGCAGGGCCGGAGCATCGACGCGATCGTCGAATACATCGACCGTGAGCCCGTCGACGAGGCGGGGCTCAGCCGCTTGCATGAGGAAATCGCCGAGGAGGTCCGGGCATTCGGGATCCTGCTCACGCAGGAGGACCTCGGCACGATCCAGCGCTTTCACCTGACGTTCGTCCGGGCGGGCCTCGGCCTGCGTTTCACGAGCTACGGCAGAGCCTCGCGCCCCTACTATCCGACGTACAGACAGCTGGTTCTCGAGACCGACATCGACGGGGATCAGGCGTCGTACTTGTCGAGCGCCGAGACCTACGGAGTGGTCCGTGAGCTCCAGCTCGCCAACAAGATCATTCCGGTCGTGGGCGATATGGCCGGCCCGCACGCAATTCGTGAAATGGGTGTCGTGCTTCGTGAGATGGGTCTGCAACTCAAGGCGTTCTACGCGTCCAACGTAGAGTTCTACTTGTGGAGGGGCGGTACCTTCGACGAGTGGGAGGAGAACTTCGCCTCGCTGCCGGTGGCGGCCGATGCGGTCATCATTCGCAGTCATTTCCCGAACTCCGGGGGCGTACATCCCTCCGCGGTTCGCGGCTACTACAGTGCTCAGATTCTGCAGCCCGCGGCGACCTTCCTGAGAGGTGGCTTCAACAGCTACTGGGACGCGGTCACGAGGGGGGTGCTCGAGCTACGCGTGGCCGGCTAGTGCCCGAGCTCCCCGAGATCAACGCGTACGTCGAGGGCCTCGAGCGGACTATTCTCGGCGAGCCGCTGCGTCGGATTCGAATGCGCTCTCCGTCGCTGCTGCGCACGTGGGACCCGCCGCTATCGGCGGCCGAAGGCCTGCGGGTGACCGGGCTCCGCCGCATCGGGAAGCGGGTGGTCTGGGAAATGGAAGAGGAACTCTTCCTCGTATTCCACCTGATGATCTCCGGTCGTTTCAAGTGGACGAAGGCGGGGGCCGCGGTTCCCAAGAAGCGGGCCCACGGGGCGTTCGACTTCCCTGAAGGCACGCTGCTGCTCACCGAGCAAGCGACCAAGAAACGCGCCTCGCTGCACGTGGTAGCCGGCGAAGACTCGCTGGCGGAGCTCGACCCCGGTGGCGTCGAGGTACTCGAGGCGTCGCTGCCGGAATTCCACGAGGCCCTGATCCGGGAGAACCGCACGCTCAAGCGCGCGCTCACGGATCCGCGCGTATTCAGCGGGATCGGCAACGCGCACTCCGACGAGATCCTGCTCTTCGCAAGGCTCTCTCCGCTCCAGCTTTCCCGGAATCTCTCGGACGGGGAAGTAACGCGTCTCTACGAGGTCACGCGCGGCTCGCTCACCGAGTGGACCGAACGCCTACGGGATGAATTCGCGGGTGAGTTTCCCAGGAAGATCACCGCCTTCCACCCGGCGATGGCCGCCCACGGCAAGTACGGGGAGCCGTGTCCGGTTTGCGACTCACCGATCCAGCGCATCAAGTACGCCCAGCGCGAGACCAACTATTGCGCCACCTGCCAGACAGGAGGCAAGGTCCTCGCGGACAGAGGGATGTCGCGCCTGCTCGGGGACGACTGGCCGCGCACGCTGGAGGAGCTGGAGAGTCTCTAGCACAGAGACGCCCTG
>JAYZBT010000384.1:0-3416 GCA_036338615.1 Gemmatimonadota bacterium | reverse complement strand
CGAGCAGAGCCTGGAGGGATTGGCGACCCTCCGCGATTCGTTCGCCGATATCGTCGCCGGGGAAGATCGGGCGTTGTTCGAAGCCCGTGTGGATGAGATCCGCGAGGTGGGGGCCGAGGAGGTCTTCTCCCAGCGACTGATCACGCTGCGTTTCCTCGATCAACTGCTCGAGGTTCTCGAGATCCGCCGCGAAACCGGCGGGAACACGCTCGCGACGGGCCGAATCTACTACCAGATCTCGCAAGCGTTCGTGGTGCCGTGGTTACGCCGCAGTACGTTTGCCGCGGCGGGCGACGATCAGTGGGAGCAACGCGCGGCGCAGGTACTGTCAGAGGACCTGTCGCGCGCGCATCGGCGCCTAGTGGTCGCGGCCGTCACCAAGGCCGCGGCCTCGAACGGCCGTTCCGCGGCCGCCGCCGATTTGCTACGTGGGCACGCTCGGGAGGTTGAGCGCTTCATGGATATCATCGAGGAGCTCAAGGGCGAAGAATCGCCCAGCTTGGCTGCCGTGTCGGTCATAACGCGCGAGCTGGCCGCGCTCGCCGATCGGCTCTCCTAGAACGGACCAAGAGAGATGGCGAGGCTCGCTGTGACGCCCCGCAGGTGTTCGGGGGCGACCTGGGGAAGATCCTCGACCCCGTACGCGAAGCGATAACCCAGCTGAGCTCTCAGCTCCATGAAGCCCCACATGGGGAGTAGCGCGACGGCTTCCGGCTCGAGCACGCCGAAATTGTCGGCGGCCGTTTCGGTACCGACGACCGGCAGGCTGAGCGTGGCGCTTCCAGCGCCCACCAACAGGCGTAGCGCGAGGCTCGGGGCTCCCGCCGCCGTGAGCACGTACTCGGCCTGCACACCTGCGTATGACATGGCCAGATCGAGGTCGAACGCCCCCGCTGCACCCGGGATCCGTATGGGCTCCGCCAGCGTCCAGCCACCCCCTCCCAGCGAGAAGGAGCCGCCGAAAGAGATCAGCGCGTCGCCGCCCAGCATCCAGGCGCCCTGGCTCCGCAGCGACGTCCTTCTGAGGCCGAACGACGCGGAAGCCGTTGCTGGCCCCGCCTCGATCGGCGCGACCTGTGCGTGCGCGGGTGCGCCCAGGAGGGCGAGCACGAGCAGGGCTTGGCTGATACTGCTAGGTGTCAGGAGAAGGCCCTCCGTGCGGGGATCGACCGGGCGAAATGTACAAGCGCAGGGTCACGGCGGCAGGGGCAGGGCGGTCGTCGCCGCGAGCCCATATGGCGATGCGCGAAGGAAACCGTTGAAGCTGGGTCCAGAGTGTGGGAACTTTGTAGGATCCACAACGATGAAAGGGATGGGGTTGTCGAAAGCATGTGTGCGAACCTCAGAGGCTCGCTCTCGCAACGGTTGCACGCATTCGGCGCACATATTCTCGGCCACTTCTTGCGGACTGCGGTGGGTGCACTGCATCATGGCAGCCGCTGCGGCCGACCCCGCCTGCGGCCGGGAGTTGGGCGCGTGTGCGGGGGGAGTTCTTCCAGGGAGCAAGCTGGTTGATGCAACCGACCAATACCCGGGATCCGCAGTACTACCACAGGGTCGTGGACTGTCAGTGGGCGTGTCCGGCGCATACCAACGTGCCGGAGTACATCCGTCTCATCGCGGACGGAAAGTACACCGAGTCGTACATGCTGAACCGAGAGTCGAACGTCTTCCCCGGAATCTTGGGAAGGACGTGCGACCGTCCCTGTGAGCCCGCCTGCCGTCGCACGCGCGTCGAAGACGAGCCCGTGGCCATCTGCCGTCTCAAGCGCGTGGCCTCCGACCTGCGAGGTGACATCGACCATCTGCTGCCGAAGGCCCCCGAGAACAAGAACGGCAAGCGCATCGCGCTCATTGGCTCCGGCCCCGCTTCGCTCACGGTGGCGAACGACCTTCTGCCGCTCGGATACGAGTGCGTGATCTTCGAGGCCCTTCCGAAAGTAGGGGGCCTCATGCGCAGCAACATCCCATCGTTCAGACTTCCCGTGACGGTACTCGAAGAAGAGATCGACCAGATCCTCGACATGGGCGCGGAGATCCACTACGACCACCGCATCGACTCGCTGGCGAAGCTTCTGGACGAGAGCGAGTTCGACGCGGTCTTCATCGGGACGGGCGCTCCCAAGGGCAAGGAGCTCGACATTCCGGGGCGCCAGGAAGCCGACGCCAACGTGCACATCGGCATCGATTGGCTCGAGTCGATCCACTTCGGGCACATCGATTCGGTGGGGGAGCGCGTGCTGGTCATCGGTGTCGGCAATACCGCCATGGACTGCTGCCGGTCTTCCAAGCGGCTGGGCGGCCACGACATCAAGGTGATGGCGCGTAAGTCACGGCCGTACTTCAAGGCGTCCCCTTGGGAGTTGGACGATGCCGAGGGCGAAGAGATCGAGATTCTGGTGAACCACTCGCCGCAGAAGTTCGTGGTGGAGGACGGGCGCCTGAAGGGGATGGTCTTCGATCTCGTCGAGTGGGCAGAGAACGAGAAGGGGCGCCTGGTGAGCACGAAACTGGGCGAGAAGTTCATCGAGGCGGACGACGTGATTCTCGCGATCGGGCAGGACAACGCGTTTCCGTGGATCGAGAAGGACATCGGGATCGAGTTCGGCGACTGGGACATGCCGGTGGTGGATCGCTCCACCTTCATGACAACCCGCGAGGGCGTCTTCGTCGGTGGCGACGCCGCGTGGGGTCCCGAGAACATCATCTGGGCCGTCGAGCACGGTCACCAGGCCGCGATCTCGATCCACCAATACTGTCAGGGCGAATCGGTTACTGAGCGGCTTCCAGACGGCATGAACCTGGTCTCGACGAAGATGGGCCTCCACGAGTGGCGATACTCGAACGACTACGACGCCAATCTTCGCACCGAGATGCGCTACGAGGATCTGGAGGAGCGGCTCAGCGACATGTTTGTGGAAGCGGAGTTGGGCTTCGATCTCAAGGAGTCGATCCGGGAAGTCCAGCGCTGCCTCAACTGCGATGCGCAAACCGACTTCTCGGCAAACCTCTGCATCGAGTGTGATGCGTGCATCGATGTATGCCCGACGCAGTGCCTGACCATGACACACAATGGTGAGGAGGCGGACGTTCGGCTCAGGCTCACGGCGCCCGCCGAGAATACGGACCAACCGCTCTTCGCTTCTGAACCCCTTCCGCAGACCGCGCGCATCATGTTCAAGGACGAGGATCTGTGCGTCCATTGCGGCCTCTGCGCAGAGCGGTGCCCGACCGCCGCGTGGGACATGATGCAATTCGACCTCTTGAAACCCTATGCAGGACAGGCACTTTGGCCCACGATAGCAGCTCCGGCGTCAACGACTTCGGCCTAAAGATCGCGACGGTCAACGGGACCGGCTCAGCGAGCGCCAACGGCCTGCTGTTGCAGGCCCTGTTCCGTATGGGGATCCCCGTAT
>JAYZBT010000383.1:0-2768 GCA_036338615.1 Gemmatimonadota bacterium | reverse complement strand
CGGACTCTACCCGGCGCTCCGCGCCGTGCGCCCGCGTGTGACCGACGTTCTTCAAGATGGGGGACGTGGCGGCATTGGAGGGCGAATGCCCGGCCGCCTTCTCAACGGGATGGTGGCCGCCCAGGTGGCGCTCGCCCTCCTGCTCCTGCTCAGCGCGGGAGTGATGATCAAGAGCTTTTCGGGCCTTCTCCAGGTCGAGCCCGGCTTCCGGACCGAGGACGTCATTGTGGCCACGGTGTCCATTCCGGATTACGGATTCAACAACCCCCAGCTCCAGGCGGAGATGGGGCTCAAGCAGTCGGCGTTCTGGAACCAGCTCGTGGATCGGGTAGGCTCGCTTCCCGGCGTGGAAGCCGCGGGTGCGGTGTCCGCGCTTCCGATGAGCCCGCACGGAGCCGATTTTGATTTGCCTGTCAGTATTCTCAGCCGCGACGCGGCCCCCACGGAGCAGCCGAGAGTGCAGTATCGTGCAACGGTGCCCGGGTATTTCGAGGCCATCGGGATGACGCTGATCCGCGGCCGGTTGCTCGACCGTTTCGATCGCGAGGAGGGACGTCCGGTGGTGGTGCTTAATGAGAGTGCCTCGCGGGTGCTCTTCGGGGATTCGGATCCGGTGGGCCACCTTCTGGGTGTACCGATGGCCGGCCGCATCGAGGTCGTCGGGGTCGTGGCGGACGTGCGTCACACCGGGCTAGACGCCCCGCCGAGCCCCGAGATGTTCGTGGTCTACGAGAACTTCCCTTCCGCCGACATGCATCTGGTCGTCCATAGCTCTACGGGCCAGGCCGATCTCGCCCGAGCGATCCGAACGGAGATCGATGCGGCGTGGCCGGGTCTTTTCGGGACCCGTTTGGTGACCATGGAGGGGTTGATCTCGGAGTCTCTGGCGCAGCCCCGTTTCAACATGGCGCTCCTCCTGAGCTTCGCACTATGTGCCCTCGTTCTGGCCATCGTGGGGATCTACGGGGTGACCTCGTACTTGGTAGTGAGGCGCACGGGTGAGGTCGGTGTTCGCATGGCGCTGGGATCGGACGCGTCGAGCACCTTCTGGCTGGTTGTGAATCAAACCCTCGCCTACGTGCTCCTTGGAGGTGTTTTCGGAGTTGTGGCGTACGCATTCGCGGCCGGTGTCATCCGCGGACTTCTGTACGAGGTGAGCCCGCTCGATCCGCTCACGCTCGTCAGCGTCGTGGCCATTCTCATAGTGACTGCCGCTGGCGCGGCGGCTATTCCCGCGCGTAGGGCTATGCGGGTTGACCCGGTCACGGCGCTCGCTTCGGAGTGAGCGACCTGACCTAGCTGCCCGTTCCGACCCAGCTGTTGCCCGTCGCCAGGGGCCCCCGGTTCAGGCTACAACCCAGGAATGGGAAGGTGGGGTCGTCCAAGCTGCACCCCGAGTCCTCGGCCAGGCAGGAGGATTCGCACGCCGTCATCGCGAGTAGCGTCATTCGGGCCGTGTTCTGAGCCACACAGACCAGAGCGCCTGGACACCAGTTGATGGTCAAGGCTGCTCGGGTACTAGCATGACGAGTACGGTGTCGAGCATCTGCTGGAAGGCCTCAAGGGGGAGCGCACCGACGAGCGGCCCAACGCCGCCGACCATCAGGGTGGGTGTCCCGGTGACATCCAGGTCCCCGGCGAAGCTAGTCTGCGCCTGGACACGCCAAAGAAGCTCGTCACTCTCGAAACAGGTCCGATACCTCTCCATGTCGAGCCCGACTTCTTCAGCAAACTCCTCCGCCAGCTCCTCGGGGGCGGGCGCGGGTTTCCAGTCTCCCTGGCGCGCGAAGATAACGTTGCTGATCGCCTCGAAGTAGCCGCGTCCTTGGTCGCGTGCGCACTCGGCGGCGAGCGTCACAGGCACCGAGGTCGGCCAGTTTCCAGTGATGAACGGGAGGGACTTCCAGTAGATTAGCCCCGTATCCACGTACTGTTCGAGGAGGGGTCCCCGAGTCTCTTGGTGGAAGAGTCGGCAGTAGCCGCAACCGTAATCGAAGAACTCGACCAAACGCAGGGGCGCCTCGGGCGATCCGAAATCTACCCCCAGGGAGTCGACCGTCATCCGCTCAGGCACCGACCCAGGGGGCGCTGGCCGCATGAGCTCTTGAAGGCTGGGGCTTCCCGGGCTTGTGGTGCTAAAACCGTCGGAGGGGCTGTAGCCGTTGGAGAGCAGGTCGCCCGCACCCCTCGATGTCAGGCGCGTGTCGCCCTGTGCGTCCTGGCCCGATTCGTCCGGGGTGCAAGCCGGAACGGCACCGAGCGAGACCAGCAAGACGAGCAAAAGTCTGTATGTTCGGTTCATCACAGTTCCAAGTTGCATTACCCGAATTTGATCATCGAGAGCGGCGGGTCATATACAGCCCAGCGGCCACTCCCAGGAGCACCGATCCCCAGAAGACCCGACTCGACATCCAGTTGCGGCCGCCTGCCACCACCGGCTCAGAGTGGGTTTTGGTGGCAGCAGTCGCACGGCGAACGACTCGCTTTGCGGGTGTTCGCACTCTGGAACCCGACCCTGATGCCTCGTCGTATTCACACTCCGGACAGGCCGCAACAGCTTTGTGCTCAGTGGTCCGGTTGAGGAAGACCAGCACCTCGCCGCATTCGGGACAAGCACGTTCGGCGGTTAACGGGCTGATCAACGCGTACAGGCCGCTCTTCGAGAGGTCCATCCCCTCGGCGATCTGATTAACGCTTTGCCCGGACCGCCAGTACAATTCGTTGGCTTGATCTGCGAGCTTCTGGTCGTCGCTTTCTTTGGATGCCAT
>JAYZBT010000382.1:0-4873 GCA_036338615.1 Gemmatimonadota bacterium | reverse complement strand
GATAAGGCGGAACACAACGCGGCGCTGCCCATTCCCGAGACCATGGCGCGCAAGCACCACATCTTCCCGCTCCTGGAGAACGACCGGAACTTCGTCGTCGCCACCTGCGACCCCACGGACGTGGAGGCCGAGCGAGCCCTGGGCTTCAGTACAGGGCGAACGCCGCCGTTCGAAGTCGAGCGTGTGCTGGGCCCGCAGCTCGACGGGGAGACTAAGGAGGACGAGTCACGTCCACCGAGGATCCTTCTCGTAGAGGACGATGAGGACGCGCGGCTGCTCATGCGCCGCTTGCTCGAACGCGACGGCTACGAGGCGAGGGAATCCGGGGACGGGCACAAAGCGCTCGACCTGCTGCAGGAGGACCAGGCCTTCAATCTCGTCATCCTGGACCTGGCGATGCCAGGCCTCGACGGGCGTGCGGCGCTTCAGCAGTTGCGTGGGTCGCTCGATACGGCCGCGTTGCCGGTCCTGATCCGAACGGGTACGGGAAGTGATCAGATCGAGGCCGAGCTGCTCGAGGCGGGCGCCGACGACTACGTCGAAAAGTCCGTCGACGCCGACCGCTTCATGGCCCGTGTGCACGCGGTGCTCCGACGGACCTTGTAGCGCAGCCCCTGCTACTGGGAAGCCGACTCGTGAAACGCCTCGCGCTGGCTGCGCTGATCCTGATTGCCCTCATCGTACCACGAGCGGCGCAGGCCCAACTGGAGGTCTCCGGCCGCGCGGCTTCGCTTCGCATCGGAGGGCGTGCGCATTTCCAGCACAGCGCGTCCTCGCTCGCCAGCGCCGAGAACGACTTCTTTCTCCGCCGCATCCGTTTCACGGCGCACATCACGGTGAACGATTTCGTGTCTGCCAGGATCCAGCCGGACTTCGCTGGAGGGAAGACCGCGCTGCAGGACACGTACCTGCGGCTGAGTTTCTCGAGCCGACTCAGGTTGTGGATCGGCCAATTCCAGCGGGCGTTCGACCTCTTCGAGATGTCGAGCTCGACGGACCTTTCGGTGATCGAACGAGATGGACGCGTCGAGGGTTTGTCGGACTGCGCCGGAGTCGGCTCGGTCTGTTCGTACAGCCGCCTCACCGAGGCGCTTGGCTTCGCGGGGCGCGATCAGGGCGTGAGGCTCGACGGTAGCTCCGGACGCATCGGCTATCAGGCGACCATCACGAACGGGACCGGCGTCAACGTGGCCGACGAGAACGACGCCAAGTCCTTCTCCGGGCGCGTCACCGTGGCGGCGTCCGATGGCGTGAAGCTATCCGGCCAGGTCGCCCTACACGACTACGTGGACACGAGCGACGAAAATCGGTTCGCGAGAGGGTGGGGCGCCGACCTCGAAGTCGGCGGCTGGCGTGACGGGTTGCTGTTGCAGGGATCCGTGACGGGCGGGGACAACTGGAAGCTGCTGGACGCCGGCGACGAAGCGGCACGCTTCATGGCCGCCCAAGTGGTCGTGTCGTACTACCACGCGCTGGAGGGGCCCCGAATGGCGGGCATCGAGCCACTGTTGCGCTTCAGCATCGGTGACCCGGACACGGCGGGGGAGGGGAACAGGGGCACGTTGTTCACACCGGGCCTCATGCTCTACTTCGAGGGCAAGAACAAAATCGGCACCAACCTGGATCTGTATTCGTCGCAGGCCGGCGTCTCGGAGTTGTCGTTCAAGGTTCAGACATTCCTGTACTTCTGACCCACAGTGGGGCCGACCGGGAACATCCGACTGGGGCTAACGCGTATCAGTTGTCTTGAAATCGCTTTGTGGGTGGCTTCCGAGCATCCGGAACCGATTGACACGCCTTGGGGGTGCCGACAGCTTTACGGGCTGTCGTAGCACGGTTTCTGGACGGACCGTCAGAGGCCCCTTGGGGGCCATTTTTCTTCGAACCACGGTAGTTCATGTTCAAGACGCTCCGCGGGCGGGTCATAGGGATCCTGATCGTAACCTCGATCTCTGGCTGGCAACTGTACGACAAGGGACTCAAGCTCGGCCTGGATCTGCAGGGCGGCATGCACATCGTGCTCGAGGTCGATGACCCCGAAAGCACCATGACGGCAGAGGCCAAGTCGAGGATGATCGACCAGGTCGTCCGCATCATCCGCACGAGGATCGACGAGTTCGGCGTCAACGAACCTCTGATTCAAAAGGTTGGCAGCGAGCGAGTGATCGTCGAGCTGGCCGGTCTCCAGGGCGACGAGAATCGCGCCAAGGAAATCGTCCAGCGCAACGCGTTCCTCGAGTTCAAGCTCGTCTTGCCGGTTACAGAGGTGCAGGGTGCGCTTTCGCGCATCGACCGGGCGATCGTTGCGACGCTCGGCGTCGATTCGATTCGCGCCATGGGCCGAGACGTGGTTGGAAGCGACAATCAGCAGACGCTGCAGGAGGCCCTGTTCGGTGGCGGCGCTGCCGCGACAGACAGTGCGGACGCAGCTGCGGACAGCGCGGACGTGGAAGCCGAGCCGGAGCCCGATGACGACTTGGACGACCTGCGCCCGTTTTCGTCGCTGCTCAACCAGGGTGACATCCTCGGCACTTATCTGGTGCTCATCGAAGACGTGCCCACCGCGGAGCACTTCCTGGCGCTGCCCGCGGTAGAGCGGGCTCTTCCCCGGGGTCAGGAACTCCACTGGTCAGAGGATCTCGAGAGCCGGGGCGCGCGCAACTACAAGTATCTATACGTGCTGGACGAGGATCCGTTCTTGACGGGGGACAGGCTCGAGAACGCCACCGCCGGTCGTGATCCGCAGTTCAACCAGTCCCAGGTCCAGTTCGAGCTCACGCGCGCGGGGGGCCGGGAGTTCTCGCGGTTCACCGCGCAGCACGTCAACGACTATCTCGCGATCGTGCTCGACGAGCAGGTCATGAGTGCTCCCGTCATTCGGGACCGTATCGGAGCTCGTGGGCAGATCGAGATGGGCAGCGGGACGCCGCTCGAAGAGGCGGCGGACCTGGCGCTCGTGCTCCGGGCCGGTGCGCTGCCCGTCAAGATCGAAATCATCGAGGAGCGCACGGTTGGTCCGTCGCTCGGGCAGGATTCGATCGATCAGGGTACGATCGCGGGCGTCGTCGGGATGGTTCTGGTCATCCTCGTAATGACCGTGTATTACCATATGGCGGGCCTGCTCGCCATTGCCGCGCTCGGTGTCTACTCGCTCCTGGTGCTCGGCGGACTCGCCGGCATGGAAGCGACGCTGACGGTCCCGGGAATCGCGGGGCTCATTCTCTCGGTCGGCATGGCGGTGGATGCGAACGTCCTGATCTTCGAACGGATTCGAGAAGAGTTGGACCATGGACGGGCTTCTCGAACCGCTGTCGACGAAGGCTTCGCCCACGCGCTCTCCGCGATCGTCGACGCGAACATCACCACGCTCATTACGGCCTTGATTCTCTTCCAGTTCGGCACCGGCCCGGTACGTGGCTTTGCCGTGACGCTCTCGATCGGGATCGTGGCGTCTTTCTTTTCCGCCCTCTTCGTGACCCGCACCTTCTTCCTGCTCCATCTGTCCGGGAAGAAGACGACGGATCCAATCAGCGTTTGACCGCGATATGAGACTCTTCAAGGACGCCAGCTACCCCTTCATCGAGGCGCGTAGGAAAGCCTACGTGCTATCGGCTGCCGTGCTGCTCTCCGGCATCGCCGCGATGGTGATCAACGTCGCGACCATCGGCAGCTGGCAGGACTATGGCGTAGACTTCACCGGCGGCTCGCTCATTCAGGTGGAGTTCAGCGCGCCGATCACCGCCTCCGAACTGCGCGACGCACTCGGCGGGGCACAAGCGCCGCCGATCACGCGCTTCGGGGACGAAGACGAGAACGAGTTCGTGATCCGCGCGCCCATCGCGGAAGACCTCTCGATCACCGACGTCGCTGACGAGATCGAGAGCGATCTGGCCGTTGCGGTCGGTGCCGGGACCTTCCAGGTCGTGAGCACGCAGGCCGTGGGCGCCAAGGTGGCCGGTGAGCTCCAGGTGAAGGCGCTGTACGCGATCCTGTTCTCGTTCGTGCTGACGCTGATGTACCTGGCGATGCGCTTCGAGCTGCGTTTCGGGCTCGCGGCTGTGATCGCGACCCTCCACGACATCCTGATTACGCTCGGGTTCCTGGCGGTGTTTCGCGTCGAGATCGCGCTTCCAACCGTCGCCGCGATCCTCACCATTCTCGGGTACTCGCTCAACGACACCATTGTCGTGTTCGACCGCATTCGAGAGAACCTGCACAAGAAGGGCGCGCGCAAGCGCGATCAGATCGAGCTGGTCAACGAGTCGATCAACGAGACGTTGCCGCGTACGGTCCTCACGTCGGGAACCACCCTGGCGGTACTGTTGGCGCTGTATCTGCTCGGCGGTGCCGTGATCCGCGACTTCACGGTCGTCCTCATTCTCGGCGTCATGATCGGTACCTATTCCTCGATCTTCGTGGCGGCCCCGGCGCTCATCGAGATCCAGACCAAGTGGGGCCTCGGAAAGAGCGCCGACCAGAAGAAGAGGCCTCAGCCGGCGACCGTCTGAGGAGTTTCTGATCGAGCTCTTCGACAGCCACTGCCACCTCACCGACGAAGCTTTCCAGGGCGACCGCGAGGCGGTGTTGGCCAGGGCCGCCGAAGCCGGTGTAACACGGTGGGTAACGATCGCCTCCGACGTTGCGGATGCCGGCCGGGCGCTCGACCTCGTGCGTGGCCGCTCCGGCGCCTGGTGTACGGCGGGCGTGCATCCACACGAGGCCGGTAATGCTGCGCCGGATGTCATCGATCGTGTACGCAAGTTGGCGAGCCAAAACGAGCACGTCGTCGCGATCGGCGAGACCGGCCTCGATTTCTTCTACGACAACTCACCTCGCGACGTGCAGCGGCGTCTCTTCGGCCAACACCTGGAAC
>JAYZBT010000381.1:0-8733 GCA_036338615.1 Gemmatimonadota bacterium | reverse complement strand
CGGGGGGAACGCCGAGGCCGCCCGGGGCTTCGAAGAGCTCGACGCGTCTTCCGTGGCGGGGCTTCTGAAATCTGAGACGCCTCCGTACCTGATCGACGTTCGGGAGCCGTGGGAATGGGCGGTGAGCAGCCTGGCCAACCGCGGTGCGCGACTGATCCCGCTCGGAGAGTTGGGCGCGCGACTGGGCGAGGTGCCCAAGGAGACCCCCGTAGTCGTCTACTGCCGGAGTGGCCAGAGAAGCCGCAACGCGGCACGAGAGCTCGTCGCCGCCGGCTATGGTCCGGTGACCAACCTGAGCGGCGGCCTGCTCTCCTGGGCCGAGTCCGTCGACCCCGACCTGCCTGTTGTCTGACCCACGAGTCATGCGCGTCCGGCGTGGGGGCCAACGGGCGTTTCTTGCCGGACCCTTTGCGCCGACGCACACTGGACGAGTGACGGCAAACCCATGCCAAGGACGTTTTCAATGCGCCGCATCGCCCTCCTAGCGGTTCTGGCCTTCGCACTGCCGGTCTCCGCCAACGCACAAACGCACCTCATCGTCGGGGGGGGGCTCAGCCGTCCAATCAGCGATTTCGGCGATGCCGTGGACTCGGGTATGCATGGGCGGGTCGGCCTTCATGTTGGAATACCGGTCTTTCCCGTATCCCTGCGCGGGGAAGCCGAGTTGCAGAGCTACAGTGAAGCCGTCGGTGACGACAAGACCAACGTGCTCAGTGGCTCGCTGAGCGCTGTGCTTTCGCTGGGCGGCATCGGCCTCACACCGTACCTCATTGCGGGTTTGGGCAACTACGGGATCAAGGGCAGCGGCGCGGACGGGCGCGACTGGGAGCGAGGACTCCACGGCGGTTTCGGGGCGAGTCTGGGTGCGCTCGGCTTCGGGGGGTTCGCCGAAGTCCGATTCGTGAACGTCGACGGGACAGCCGGGGACACCAGATTCGTCACCGCCACGCTCGGGCTGCGCTTCTAACCGGCGCGGCCAGCGCCGCCTTCTAGTACGCCGCCAACTCCAGCATCGCCTCGAGCACATCGGGGGCCTGCGGAAGAATGACGTTCTCGACCTGCGGAGCATAAGCTACCCAGGTGTCCATCGAAGCCACACGCCGCACCGGTCCATCGAGCCAGGGGAATAGCTCGTCGGCGATACGCGCGGCGATCTCGGAGCCGATGCCCCAGGACAGGCTGTCCTCGTGCACGATCATGACCCTGTTGGTCTTCTTGACCGAGTCCGCGATCCGTTCCATGTCGAGTGGCTTCACCGTGCGCAGGTCGATCACCTCTGCTTCGATCCCGTGGCGCTCCGACGCCATCTTCGCCGCGTCGAGGCTTCGCTTCACCAGCGCTCCGCAGGTGACGACGGTAATGTCCGAGCCTTCCCGCCGAACCTTGGCTTTCCCGAACGGGATCATGTACTCCGGCCCTGGATTGCGGCCCTTGTTGTAGACCTGTCGGTAGAGGTGCTTATGCTCGAGGAAGAGCACGGGATCTTCACAGCGGATCGCGGTGCGCAGTAGCCCGTTCGCGTCTTCCGCCGTCGCCGGCATGCATACGTAGAGGCCCGGGCAGTGCGTGAAAATGGTTTCTCCCGTCTGGGAGTGGTAGATCGCGCCGCCTTTCAGGTATCCGCCGTACGTGGTGCGGATCACCACCGGAGACGAAAACGTGCCGTTGGACCGATAGCGCATGGTCGAGAGCTCGTTCCTGATCTGCATCATCGCGGTCCATATGTAGTCGAAGAACTGAATCTCGACCACGGGCTTCAGGCCGCGTAGCGAGAGCCCGATCCCGCGCCCCACGATGTTCGCCTCGGCGAGTGGAGAGTTGTATACCCGCTCCGACCCGAATCGCTGTTGAAGTCCATGCGTAACCTTGAAGACGCCGCCCTTGCCTTTGACTTCGCCCAGCACCTCCTCCCGAGATGCATCGGCAACGTCTTCTCCGAACAGGACGATGCGCGGATCACGCTCCATTTCCTCGCGCAGGCACGAGTTGAGGAGGTCGACCATCGTAAGCAGCTTGTCGCCGGTGTATTGAGGGTCGTCCTCGGTGTCGAAGTCGGCGGAAGTCGGGTCGACGTCCTCCGAATACAAATGGCGCATTGCCGTGCTCGGGTCCGGCTGGGGCGACGCCAGCGCTTCGTCTGCGGCGGCCGCGACCTCTGCCTCGGTCTCCGCTTCGAGCGCGTCCAGCTCTTGGCCCGTCGCGATTCCCGCCTCGATCAGCAAAGTCCGCGTCGCCGTCAGAGGGTCGCGGGCCTGCTGGACAGCAAGCTCTGACTCTGGGCGATAGGCGCGCTCGTCATCCGACATCGAGTGTGAATACGGTCGTGTGCAGTGCGCGTGAATGAAGGCGGGGCCCTTGCGGGCGCGCGCATAAGCGACGGCTTCACCTGCCGCGCGATACGAGTCGACAACGTCCGTACCGTCGCACTCGACGATGTGGAGGCCCGGGAAGCCGGCGACGAGCTTCGAGATACTGCCGCCCGCGGTCTGCACTTCGACGGGCACCGAGATCGCGTACCCATTGTCCTCGATCAGATAGACGATGGGGAGCGCGAGATTGCACGCGGTGTTGAGCGATTCCCAGAACTCGCCCTGGGACGTCGCACCGTCGCCCGCGCAGACGACCACGATCTCGTCGTCCTCGAACTTGGCGATGCGTTCGCGCAGCCCCGGAATGCGCGGGATCTTTTTCGACGCTTCAGCGGCGCCTACGGCCTGTAGGAACTGAGTGCCGGTCGGTGACGAAGTGTTTGCGATGTTGTATCGCACGTCGCCGTAGTGCGCGGGCATCTGTCGACCGCCCGTAGACGGGTCGGCTTCCGCGCCGACGGCCTGGAGCAGATGGTCCAGGGGGGTCTGGCCCAGAGCGAGTGTAATCGCACGGTCACGGTAGTAGAGGAAGAACCAGTCGTGGGCCCGCTTACAGTGCTCCGCGAGCGCGATGCCGATCGCTTCATGCCCCGCGCTGGAGATCTGGAAGAAGATCTTGTTCTGCCGCTTGAGGGTGATCTCGCGATCATCGAGGTGGCGCGCGGTCACCATCGTTCGGTAGAAGCGCAGGAGCTGCTCTGCTGACAGTCCGGCCAAGTCCTGAGCTTCCATCAGTTCTTTTTCGTTGGTCGCCATGGCCGGAAAGATAGCCGCGCCTGGCCACCATGGCAGTGGTTGAGAACCGCTCGCCGACTTGCGAGTGGTCTCGACGCTGTAGCGTTACCCGAGCGACGACATCTGAGCCCGTACTTCGTCGCTTCGCGTAACCGGTTGCTGGCAACTGTACCCTCGACACACGTAGGCGGTCGCGAGTCCCCTGACCAGCCCGCGAGCGTCCTCGAGCAGCGGTACTCCCGGGAACGACCCGGTTGGCGTCCTGCCCACGATCGTGAGGTTGCGCACCAAGCTCTGGTGTGCCGCCCGCACGAGATCCCGGGTAGCTTCGTCGTCGGCTTCACCGATGATGGCGACCTCGACGGGGTCGGCGAGGGATCGGTCCGCGGCCGAGAGCATGCGGCCGAACGCCGGTCCGAATCGCCTCAGCGCTTCGGCCTCCTGCTCGAAGATCGACAGGGCCACATCACGGTAGCTCATGTGGTCGAATACGTGGGCGGCCCTCAGCAGCAGTTCCGCCGTCAAAGAGACTCCAGACGGAGTCGCGTTGTCCATGGGGTCCCGCGGTCGGAGAATCAGGCGCTCTCCGTCGTTGGGCGTGTCGTAAAGCACGCCGTCCTCGGGGCTGGCGAACCTGACCAAGATTTCGTCGCAGAGCGTGCGTGCCGCCGTCAGCCAACGCGGGTCGAGCGAGGCCCCGTGCAGCGAGAGCAATGCGTTGCCCAGGGCGGCGAAGTCGTCGAGGAAAGCGGGGATCTTGCTCTCACCGTCCATGAAGACGTGTTGAAGCTCTCCGCCGGGGCGCAGTGTGGTCCAAAGGAAGTCCGCTGCCTGTGTGGCGATGTCCACATAGTCCCATCGGCCCAGGGTCGCCCCAGCCTCCGCGAACGCCCGGATCGCCATCCCGTTCCAAGACACCAACACTTTCTCGTCCCTGAACGGTGGCTCACGGCGCTCGCGGATCCGTAGGAGAGCCTGGCGTGCGTCGCTCATGCTCGCGGCCAGGTCCGACTCGGTAATGTCCATGGACCGAGCGATGGCCCCCAAGTCGTGCGGCAGATGGAGTATGCTTCGCCCCTCGAAGTTTCCCCCGGGCGACACGTCGTAGACGCGCTCGAAGAGTTCCGCGCCGTGACCCGCGGGAGAGTCCTTCAGCGCCTCCCTCACCTGCTCCGGCGTCCACACGTAGAAGGTGCCTTCCTCTCCTTCGGAATCCGCGTCACGCGCCGAGTAGAAGCCGCCTTCGGGCGAGCGCAGGTCGGTCGCCACATAGTCCAGAGTATGTTCCGCGACCTCGCGTAGATCTTCGGAGTCGGTGAGCCTGTACGCGTCGACATAGGCCCGCGCCAGCAACGCGTTGTCGTACAGCATTTTCTCGAAATGGGGCACGAGCCAACGGGCGTCCACCGAATACCTGTGAAATCCTCCGCCCAGGTGATCCCGCATCCCGCCCGCGGCCATTCGGCGCAGCGTATGTAGCGCCATATCCGCCGCCTCGCGCTCGCCGTTCCGTGCGTAATGGCGCAGCATCAACTCCAGGGTGACCGGCTGCGGGAACTTGGGCGCCTGGCCGAATCCGCCGTGCACCGCGTCGTACCGACTCGCGAGCGCCCGGTAGGCCCCTCGCAATGCTTCTTCGACGTCTGCGTCGGCCTCCGTGGTCGGGGCTGCGGCGCGCTCGAGAGCCTCGATGAGTCGGGTCCCGGCGCTACGCACGTCCTCCGGTCGCTTGCGGTATGCTTCCCCCGCCGCCCGCAATACCTGCGTGAAAGACGGCATGCCGTGCCGTGGCACCGGTGGGAAATAAGTGCCGCCGTAGTAGGGAATCCCGTCCGGTGTGAGGAAGGCCGTGAGCGGCCAACCACCGCTCCCCGTCATCGCCTGTACGGATTTCATGTAGATCTGATCGATGTCTGGGCGCTCCTCGCGGTCCACCTTGATGCTGACGAAGAACTCGTTCATGATGGCGGCGACAGCCGCGTCCTCAAAGGACTCGTGCTCCATCACATGGCACCAATGACACGCGGAATAGCCAATCGAGAGCAGGATGGGGCGATCCTGGTCACGGGCCCGCGAGAGCGCCTCCTCGCCCCATGCGTACCAGTCGACCGGGTTTCCTGCGTGTTGCAGAAGGTACGGACTCGTTTCGTTCGAGAGTCGATTGGGCATGCGCTCAGTCGGTGCGGAGACGGCGCGAGACTAGCGGCACGGAGTGTGCAGCGATAGTAAACATATGGCGCTCAGGTGCCGAATATCGTTGTGGTGCCGGAACATGCGGCCTAACTTCCGATGATCTGATCCACCCTCGCGGAGGCGGTCCGATCCGCGAACGACAAGGATCTTGCCGCTGTACTTGAAAATGGCGGGTCTAGCGCTGAGGCGCCCCCGCACGATCCCGCACCTACTTGGCGCCGCCTGGGCGTTCCGCGCTCGCGGTTGGTACCGGCGTCCACCGTTTCTCCCGGTCCCGCCGGGGTCGTATGTGCGCTGGCGGATGGAGACCGCGTACGGGGATGCCGAGGCGACACCCAGTGACGAAGAACTCGAACGCTATCTGCGGTGGACGGCCCAGATGCGAGGGCAGATGACGGGGAGGGTCGGTGGCTAGACTAGTCTTGATGGTCGTCCTCGGGCTCGTTGCGGCGTTCTACTTTCCCAATTCCCGGGCGGTGATGATGGATATCGCCGAGCCGGTGATCGTCCCCGTCGCGCGCTGGAGCACTAGCGCGGAGATGCGTCAGGTGGGAGAGAACGTGCTCGAACACGAGCGGCTCACCGGCAAGCTCCCGGACAGGCGTACGTGGCTGGGCTGGCTCGATTACCGGTACTCGAGCGACGACATGAGGCAGGACCCCTGGGGCTCGATGTATCAGCTACGCGTGTGGGCCGACTCTGTGGCGGTCGTCTCGTGGGGACCGGACGCGACGTCGTCGACCGAGGACGACTTCCAGGTCGTCGTGCCAAGAGAGCGCTAGCCCCGCCGAGATTTGCCTTCCAACATGCTGAGCGTTGCGCTGACCGGGAATGTGGCGTCCGGCAAGTCGACCGTCGCCGCGGCGTGGGCCGCCGCGGGCGTGCCCGTGGTGAGCGCCGACCATCTCTCGCGGCTCGCCGTCGAGCCCGGCACGATCGGCCTCGGGCGCGTGGTCGAGGCGTTCGGAGAGCGACTGCTCCGCGCGGACGGAACGCTCGACCGAGCGGGCCTGGGCGCTTTGGTTTTTTCGGACGATTCCGCGCGAGAGCGCCTGGAGTCCATCCTGCACCCCATCATATGGCAGCTGCGAGAACGGTGGTTGGAGGAGCGAATGGAGGAGGGCGCGCTGCTCGTGGTGTCCGAGATCCCGCTGCTGTTCGAGACCGACCGCCAAGACGATTTCGACTGTACCGTGCTCGTGCACGCGCCGGACGAGGCCCGACTCCGGCGGTTGGTCGAGCTACGAGGATCGACCCCGGAGGAGGCCCGAAGGATCATGGCCGCTCAATTCGACGACGCCCCGAAGGTGCCGATGGCCGACATCGTCATCTCCAACGGCGGCTCGCTCGAGCAGCTCCGGGCCGAGGCGGACCGTGTCCTGGACCAACTGCGCGAGCAGCCGTCGGGAGCGGACACGCTGAAGGTGGACTTACATCTGCACACCGCAGGCAGCTGGGATTGCCTGTCGGCCCCGGAGGAGGTTCTGGAGAGGGCTCTGAGGAACGGACTAGGGCGCATTGCGATCACGGATCACAACGAGGTGCATGTCGCGCTACGAATGGCTGAGCAGTACCCCGAGCAGGTCATCCCGGGGGAGGAGGTGAAGACCGCCGAGGGCATCGACGTCATCGGTCTGTATCTGTCCGAGCGGATCCCGAAGGGGACGCCGGCTCGTGAGACCATCGAGCGCATCCGGGATCAAGGAGGGATCCCCTACCTCCCGCACCCCTACGCGGGCGGCAAGGGCGGTGGGGGTCGGATGGCCGACACACTCGCGCCACTCTGTGACGTCGTCGAGGTCTTCAACGCGCGCTTGCACAAACCCCGCCAAAATGAGCTCGCGGAGGAGTTGGCAGGACGCCATGGGCGGTTGCGTGGCGTTGGCTCCGACGCGCATACGCTGGGCGAGCTCGGTCGCGCGTTCGTTCAGTTGCCGGCGCACCCGAATCGACCCGAAGCGCTGCTGGCGGCTCTTGATGGCGGGCTCACCGTGGGTAACGCGTCGTCACACTTGGTGCACTTGGCCTCCACCTGGGCGAAAGTGCGGAAGAAGCTCCCAGGAGCGGGTGGGACAGTCCGGTGGCGGCGGTAGCCGCTTCACGGCTAGCTTCGTTGATCGATTCCTCGAGGGTCAGGAGACCACTTGAGTTACCGGACGCCACGGGCGCGTGCGGCAAAGGTAAGAAATGCCAGAGACGTGCTGTTGGCTTCGCGTCGGGCGGTGCTCACGACCCACCTAAACGCCGACGGGGACGGGGCAGGCTCGCAAGCGGCTGTCTCATCGTGGCTGCGCGCCAACGGCACCGAGGTCTGGATCATCAATCCGACCCCGTTTCCAGATTCGTTCCGGTTCCTGATCGAGGATCAGGATTGGATCGTGCCCGCGGGCTCGCGCCGAGCGCGGGATCTCTGCGATCAAGCGGACCTCGCGGTCGTCCTGGATACGGGTGAGTTTCAGCGCATTGGTCGGGTGCAGGATCTCATTCGTGATCTCCCGACCGTTGTCGTCGACCACCACCCGCCCGGGAGCCACCCGATTGGGGGTGTCTCCTTTCGCGATACCGACGCATGCGCGACCGGTGAGTTGGTATGTGACCTCATCCGCGCCGCGGACGGGCCCTGGACCGACAAGGTCGCGCTCGGGATTTACGTCGCGATCCTGACCGATACGGGTTCCTTCCGGTTCTCCAATGCATCCTCGGCGAGCCACCTGATCGCGGCTGACATGATCGAGCGCGGCGTCGATCCCGAGTCCGTGTACGAGCACGTGTATGGCGCGGCGCCTCTCAGGAAGTACCGGCTCCTGCGACACGCTTTGGCTACGCTGGACTGCGACGCCGAACTGGGGATCTCCTGGATGGCGGTCCCGCAGGAAGCGTTCGACCAGCTGGACGCGACTACGCAGGATCTCGAGGGTATGGTGGATATTCCGAGGTCGATCGAGGGTACTCAGGTCGGGCTGCTCTTCCGAAAGACGCAAAAGGGAGACATCAAGGTGTCGTTCCGGTCCAACGGACCGGTCGACGTAAACGAACTCGCGCGCAAGTTTGGAGGCGGGGGCCACGCGAAGGCCTCGGGGGCATTGGTATCGGGGCCGCTCGATCAAGCAATCGAGCAGGTCTTGGCGGCTACGCGCAAAGCGGTCGTACGCGACCTGGGCACTCGCAACACAGAGGACGGATGACACAACCTCCAGTGAAGGACCGATCCTCCGATCCCGGCGTGCCCGAGGCGCTGCCGAGGTCGCTCATTCGGCTACGGGATCGCCTGGGCGTGGACGCCGTCGACCGCTTGTGGATTTTCCCCCCGGTTCGGCATGGCCGGAGGGAACAGGGCCTGGTGGCCGTAAGTACGTTCCTCGACGGTGAAGACAGACGGGTGATGATTACCGTCGCGTACACGGCGGAGCACACGGGACGAGGTGTGACGTTCGAC
>JAYZBT010000380.1:0-7738 GCA_036338615.1 Gemmatimonadota bacterium | reverse complement strand
GGCCGTGGCCGCGAGCCAATGACATGAGAATCCTGTCCGCATTCACTCTGGTCGCCGCGCTCGCCACGGTGCAGCCGACCGCGGCGCTGGCCCAGAGCGAGGTCACGATCGAGCTGGGCGGCTCGCAGGTGGGACCACCGCTGGGTGTGGACGCGGCGACCGCTCGATACGGTGTCGCGGGCGTGCGAGCCTCGAAGTACGAGCGCAGCGGATCGGGGCTCTTCGCGTCGGTTCTGCTGGGCCGCTCGTTCGGCGCAGCCAGCGGCGGAGACTTCCTCTCGGGCACGCTGGGCGGGACACTGCGGCGGGACTTTGGCGGCCGAGCCGACCGCAGCACCTGGACCGGTGGCTTCGACGTGCGCGGGATCGGCTTCGAGGTGCGCGCTCCCTTCCCCTATCGGGCGCTCGCGGCCGAAGGTGGGCCGACGCTCCGGTACAGATCCGGACGCTTCTCGATGCGCGTCGACGGAGTTGGGGGCATCGGAAGGTCCCGCGTCCAGCTACGGAGGCGCGCCGACTCGCCGGTGAGGACGATCGACCACGATCTCTGGCGCATAGGCGGGACGACTGAACTCCTCGTCCGGACCGGCACCACCTGGGTGGGTGTCAGCGGAGGCGCGCATCACACGAGCGGGGGCACCTACAGCGAGGGTGGGCTGAGGGTGTTGCTGGGCGGGACGCAAGCGGTGGCAGAGTTTCGCCTCGACGTCTGGGACTCGCCTCTGGGCACCCAGACGACCGGCGGTCTCGCGATCGCTATTCCGGTCAGAAGCCGGTGGAGCCTGCGCGGCTTCTTGGGCAGGAGCGAGCCCGATCCCCTGACGCTCGCTGAGCCCGGGAGCGGGAGCGGGGGGCTACTACTGGGACGTGTAATCTACCGCGGCAGTACCACCCCACGACGTGCGTCTCTCTACCAGGTGCTCGGCAGCACGGCCACCGGCGCCACCGTGAGAATCACGGTAACCGCTCCTGCAACCGCTACACGCGTGGAGGTCATGGGCGACTTCAGCTTGTGGGACGCGGTACCCATGGAGCGCGATCGAGACCGATGGACCGCGGTACTGGAGATCGGCAAGGGAACCCATCACTTCGGGTTCATGGTCGACGATGAATGGTTCGTGCCGGACGACGCACCCGATGTCGTTCCGGACGAGTGGGGGCGCAAGAGCGCGACCCTGGTAATCGAAGGAGCTGGATCATGACACGCATCCCCCTCGAGCTGCCGCTGAAACTGCTTCTGGCACTACTCACGCTGGCCGCAACAGCCGCCCCTTGCACGCTGGCGCAGGAGTCTGCGCGGGCAAGGGCGCAACGGTCGCTCCCGGCGCCATTCTTCCAGAGTGTGTCGGCCCTGGCCGCCGATCCGAACTCCCCCGGGATCCCGGACGGGCCGCTCTTCAACAAGGCGCTCGAAGGACTGGCCAAGGGAGTACCGCTCGACAGGCTCATGCCCGCGATCGAAGCTTTGGCCGGTCGGCTGGGTGACGCGCGGAGCGCGCTCGGACCCACCGCGGCAATTCCGTTGCTCGTCGCCGGAGCCGACGCGCTTCAGAAGGGCCTGCCCGCGGACGCGCTGCGTTCGCTCGACTCGGACGAGACGCGCTCCGCCACGGCGGTGCTGGTATTGACCGAACTCCACGAAGCCGGTGTTCCCACGGATCGCGCATTGGCGGTTCTTCGAGAGGCGACGTCGCAACGGACCCGCGAAGACCGGATCCTCGACATCCCCGCCGACGTGCGGCGCCTCATTCGTGACGGGCGACCACCCTCGGACGCCGCCGATCAGGTACGTCGCGGACTTAGGGCCGGGCGCGGCAACGGCGACGTCGGCCCGCCGGTGCCTCCCGGGTCCGACCCCACATCGGACCGGGCCAGCTCGGGGCGGACCCGCGGGGGGTGAGCCGAGCTAGCTATGAGAGCTCCTTCGGCGTCGGTGGCGATCGCATCTCACAGTTCTTCGACGATGGCGTCCGAGGAAGCGTCTTCTAAATGCATTCGGCTCGCCGCGACCGTGGTCGATCGAGTGTCCTGTCCCAGCAGTTCGAGTGCCCGAATGGCGACGAACTTCTGGGACGGGCACTGCAGCGTGCGCTAGTCTTTCAAGCCGAACACGAACACCCCGTAGCCACCCGACATCACGACGTACTGCTTCCCGGCGTGCTGGTACGACATAGGATTCGTGCGGGTCGCTGCGCCGGCGTAAAACGACCACAGGGGCTCGCCGCTGTCCGCATCGAGCGCGAAGATGTTGCCCTCCTGGGAGCCGCCGAAGACCAACCCACCGGCCGTGGCCATCACGCCTGACCACGGCGGGGACAAAAGGTTGAACTGCCAGCGCCGCTCACCCGTCAGCGCATCGAGCGCGTAGACCCACCCCTGCGCCTGGTCGCCGTCGAGGCGCTGCTCACCCCCGCCGAGGAAGGGCTCACCACGCTCGTATTCGACGTCCTGCTTGAAATAGACTGCCCCCATCTCCCGGACCGCCACGTAGAAACCGCCCGTGACGGGCGAGTAAGAGGGGCTGAACCAGTTGGTGGATCCTTGCAAGCTCGGCCAGACCAACGTGCCCTCATAGCTTGGTTCCGTGCCAGGAATCACGATTGCCCGCCCGTGCTCGTCGAGTCCCTCGGACCACGTCTGCTTCGCGTACTCGACTCCATGGAGGAATTCCCCCGTCTCCCGGTCGAGCACGTAATAAAAGGCGTTGCGGTTGGCGGTCACGAGCAGCTTTCTCGGCTCACCGTCCCAATCGTCGTCCACCAGGACCTGGATCTGATTGGCGTCCCAATCGTGGGTGTCGTGCGGGGTATACTGGAAGTGCCAGCGCAACGCCCCGGAGTCGGCATCCAGCGCCATGACGGAGGCGGTGTAGAGGTTGTCACCGGGGCGAACGTCACCGTTCCAGTCCGGTCCCGGATTCCCGATGCCCCAATACAGGAGGTTCAGCTCGGGATCGTAGGAACCGGTGAGCCATGTAGCTCCCGCTCCGGACCTCCAGGAATCGCCGCCCCAGGTATCATTCCCGGGTTCACCGGGTCCGGGAATCGTCCATGTGCGCCAAAGGCGCTCGCCCGTGTCTGTGTCATAGGCGTCGATGAAGCCGCGGATACCGACCTCTCCGCCGCTGATGCCTACGATCAGCTTTCCGTCCAGCGCGAGCGGCGCCATGGTGATCGAGTGCCCTGCTTGGTTGTCCGCCACTTCGACTTCCCAGCGGACCGACCCCGACCCGGCATCGAGTGCGACGAGGTATCCGTCCAAGGTGCCGACGAAAACCTGATCGTCGAGCACCGCGACCCCACGGTTCACACGGGGGAAGCCGATGTTCTTCACGGTGCTCGGCATAGGGCGTGTCCAGCGCCAGAGGGTTCGCCCCGTGCCGGCGTCCAGCGCGGTCACGTTGCTGGGCGGCTCCGTTAGGTACATCACTCCATCCACCACCAGCGGGGTCGTCTCGACGAGGCCGGGGTTCTTCACCTGATAGACCCAGGCGGGCGCAAGGTCGGCGACGTTGTCCTTGTTGATCTGGTCGAGTCCCGAGAACCTGTGGGACATGTAAGAACCAGAGTAGGTGAGCCAGTTGTTGGGCTCGGCGTCGGAGTTCACGAGTCGCTCGTAGGGCACCACCGGCACCGCGGTGGTCGAAACAGCGGGCGCCAGCCCTCCCCCGCCGCGGGGTCCGGTCGAGGGCGTGGAGCAAGCCGTGACGAGGAGCGCACCCGACGTGAACACGAGCCACCGAGTCCTGCCCACCCCGTTCATCGCCCCCCCCGGAGGTTGGCCATATATGCCACGATGTTCGTCACTTGTTCCTCGGTCAGTCGCTCCCCGTAGTCGGGCATCAGGCTCGCACCCGTCTCCCGATCCAGCGACGCCACCCGACTCTTCGCGATGGAGTGATAGCGCCCGCGACGGTCGCGCAGGTTCAATGTGAACGCGTCTTCCGCCACCCGCATGCCGCGCAGCTCGGTTCCGTCATCCATGACGACGCTCACGACCAGAAAGCTGGAGTGAGGTCCGTTCGGGCCCGTGGGAATCGACGACCCGGGCACCAAGATCGACTCGAGAAGGAACGGCAGCCCTCGACGCGCGCCGATGTCGGTCATCTCCGGGCCCAATCCGACACCCTTGCCGTTCACGATGTGACAGTCGGAGCATCCGGCGCTGCCTTCGAACAGGCGCCGTCCCGCCCCTGCGTCGCCGGGAATCGGTCCTTCGGTGACGCGGGCCAACGACCAGACGTACTCAGCGATGTCGGCGGCTTCGATGTCGTCGACCCAGGTGCGAGACATCGCCGTGCCAGGAATACCGTCGAGCACGAGGCGGACCAGGTCGCTCCGCTCAGCAGCGCGCTCGAACCGGCGACCGAGCAGCGACGGACCCTCCCCGCCGTCTCCAGAAAGACCATGGCAGCGGGCGCAGTGCGCCGCGAAGAGATCCCGACCGCGCTCCATGGAGCGTTCGCTTCGAGCGTCTCGATCCTGGGCCACCAACACAACAGGACCCGGGGCCCAGAGGCTCACGAGGACGACCGCCAGAGCAGTAGCCCGCAACACGTCAGTCACCAGCTTCCAGGTAGAGTTCCGAGCCCTTCTCGCGGAACTCCGTCGCCATCTGTTGCATGCCCGCCTCGATCGCTTCCACGGTCTCCATCCCCTGCTCTTTCGCGTAGCGTCGAACGTCCTCGCTGATCTTCATCGAGCAGAATTTCGGACCGCACATCGAGCAGAAGTGTGCGACCTTCGCACCCTCGGCAGGTAGCGTCTCGTCGTGGTATTCCACCGCGGTGATCGGATCGAGCGAGAGGTTGAACTGGTCCCGCCAGCGGAACTCGAAGCGCGCCTTCGATATCGCGTCGTCCCAGTCCTGAGCGCCCGGGTGTCCCTTGGCCAAGTCCGCCGCGTGGGCCGCGATTTTGTAGGTGATCACGCCGGTCTTCACATCGTCGCGGTTGGGGAGCCCCAAGTGCTCTTTCGGCGTCACGTAGCAGAGCATCGCGGTGCCGTACCACCCGATCTGGGCCGCGCCGATCGCGCTCGTTATGTGGTCGTACGCGGGCGCGATGTCCGTCGTCAGCGGCCCGAGCGTGTAGAACGGCGCCTCTTCGCACCACTCCAACTGCTTCTCCATATTCTCCTTGATGAGATGCATGGGGACGTGGCCGGGCCCTTCGTTCATGACCTGGACTCCGTGCTGCCAGGCTACGCGCGTCAGGTCGCCCTGCACCTTCAGCTCCGCGAATTGCGCCTCGTCATTCGCGTCGGCGATGGAGCCCGGGCGCAGCCCGTCACCCAACGAGAACGAGACGTCGTACTCCGCCATGATCTCGCACAGCTCGGGGAAGTGCGTGTAGGTGAAGTTCTCCTGATGGTGGGCCATGCACCACTTGGCCAAAATCGACCCACCGCGCGACACGATGCCCGTCATCCGGTTGGCGGTCATCGGGATGAAGCGAAGCAACACGCCGGCGTGGACCGTGAAGTAGTCCACGCCCTGCTCACATTGCTCGATGATGGTGTCGCGGTAGATCTCCCACGTGAGTTCCTCGGGGACTCCGTCCACCTTCTCGAGCGCCTGATAGATGGGCACGGTCCCGATCGGCACCGGCGAGTTGCGGAGAATCCACTCTCGAGTCTCGTGGATGTTCTTCCCGGTGGAGAGGTCCATCACCGTGTCGGCGCCCCACAGCGTCGCCCAACGGAGCTTCTCGACCTCCTCCTCGATGGAAGAGCTGACCGCCGAGTTCCCGATATTCGCGTTGATCTTCACCTTGAAGTTACGGCCGATGATCATCGGCTCGATCTCGGGGTGGTTGATGTTGGCAGCGATGATCGCCCGTCCCCGGGCGACCTCGTCACGCACGAAGTCGGGCTCGACTCCCTCGCGGATCGCCACGAACTCCATCTCCGGCGTGACCTCGCCCTTCCTGGCGTACGTCATCTGCGTGACCGAGCCGGAGCCGCGAAGCGTGCGGCGCTTCAACCCCTCCGGCATTTCGACTCCGGCGGCGGGCGCACGCATGCGGCCGGTTTCGCTCACATCACGCGACCGGATCCACTCATCACGAACGGGTGGCAGCCCCTGCCGAACGTCGAGGTCCTGGGGACCGCTGGTATCGTAGACCCGCAGCGGCGCCTCGCCTCCACTCAGGTGGATCTCCCGCATCGGCACCCCGATCCCCCGGGAGCCCTGGACGTAGATCTTCTTGGAGTTTGGAAAGGCTCCGGGGTAGTCGGTCCCCACGTCCTCGGTTTTGGGCGCCACACGGGCATGCGTCGCGCCGTTGCTACGCCCGTTTGTGACCGGGGCGTCGGCGACGTCGCCCTCCACGCTGGGAAGATCGATGTGGGTTCCGTTCTTCTCGCTCATTCGCGCGCACCTCGTAGCGGAGAAAGCGAGACGCGGAGCGGCCGGGCCCATCGTCCGCCGCGCTCCCTCCGCCGGTTTGAACCGGATCAGGTTCCAAGGGTCTATCTCAATCCGGATTTCTGTCCGGATGCCCCTGGCGGCCGACGGAAGATACAGGCTCCGGTCGGACTTCGGAACCACGCTATCGAGATCGCGGTTCGAGCCAGCAGGTGAGGGACGTCACGCCGCGACCACCTTGCGCACCGAAGGCGCCACAACAGTCCCGAGCAGCTCGATCGAGCGCATGACCTTCCTGTGCGGGACCGCTCCGAAGGCCATCTGCAGCAGGCAGCGATCGTTCCCGAACAACTCGTGCTGCGACAGGATCTTGTCGATGACCTGCTGGGGGCTGCCCAGGGTCAGCGCCGGCCGCGGGCGCCACCACCGGGGACGACACCGCGAAGTCGGGGCGATGGTGCTCGCCGACACCGAAGACATCCAGACCGACCTGATCGGTCAGGGCCATCTCCTCCAGGAGATCCTGAAAGCGTTGCCCGGACTCTAGCGGGCTCCCGGGCTCGAGATCGAGGGCGACTTCGGCAAACGTGTAGAGACCGATCTCCACGAATGGTCGTTACTACAGTGGCGGCAGCAACTCCAGGACCCTCCTATAGAGCGGCTCGAGCGCATCGAGTTCTTCCCGCTCGAGGCGTGCGATCAACTGGATCCTGCCTCGCAATAGGCCTTGCCAAGCCTTGTCGAGCTGACTCTCGGGCTGGCCCTCCTTCACGTTCCGGAACGGTGTCGCGCTGGGCAAGTCGCCCGACTCGAGGCGCTCGATCAGGTTTCGCAGGGAAAAGGCCGCCACATCCGATAGCCACGTCCTAGGGGCTCTCATGGTAGCCGTGCGTAAATCCTGGTACGGGTCGCCCGTAGCCTCGACGCGAGCGACCTGCGCACGCAAGGCATGGAAGGTCGCGTGTCGCGGTAGGTCCAGACGCATCAGTGCCGAAGACAGGTACGTGCTGGCATGACGCTGCGGCGCGAATGCCCAGCCCAGGTACATCCAAACCGCCCAGTTCTCTTCGGCGTTCGGGATGGGCCTGCCGTGCACCAGTGACTTCCGCGCCACGTTCCCAACGTCCCACCAAGCGTCGTGAAGCGAGAAGTGCATCGGTTCGCTGCTGCCGGATCGCAGCATGTGCTGCCCAACCAGGCTGGCGGTCCACCGCCGGGCCTGGAAGCATTGGTCGGGCTTGAAGCGGACCGGGTCGCTCACCAGGCAGGGCGCCTCTGTGCTCATGACGTTCCGCTCGGCGACGCGTAGAGCCATCGTGGCGGCGTAGAGGTCGTATCCATCGCCCGAGGCCCGATACTTCTTGAGCGCGTC
>JAYZBT010000379.1:0-5934 GCA_036338615.1 Gemmatimonadota bacterium | reverse complement strand
TTCGGACGGGCTTAGGGCGCGGTCGTAGATGTAGACGTCGTCGATGTCGCCCGAGAAAAATTTGAAATTCACACCTGGTGAAAGCTGATGCGGGTGACCTGCGCCAATCAAAGAGTTTTCGTAGTTGCTGTTCTGCCCATCGTCCGTCACGCCCGCGCCGGAATGCGCTAGTGCGCCGTTAATATAAACATCGAGGTCGTTGTTGGAATGACCAATGAGCGCGAGGTGATACCAATCATTTCCAGCGACCGACGCGGGAGTCTGGTAAAGAAATCGGGTGGAAGGGGAAGTTCCATTGGCGGTACCCCCCACGCGGTCGGCGAGCATTTCGAAGATGAGTTCATCGAGCGTCGTATCCAGATAGATTCCACCGACACCCGCTTGGATGATTCGCGTCTCTCCTCCCGAGACTGGAGCCGCCGGCTTAACCCAGACCAACTGGGAAAACTCCGCATCGCCGGCGAAATGAGCCCCCGGATCGATGAAGTCATCCACGCCATCAAACGAATACGCCGAGTTGGCGTTTCCGAAGCGGTCTGTCGTCGGAGTCGCACCATTCACCACGCCATCGTTTCCATTGCCGCTCGAGTCGTGGGCATTCTCGGTGAACTCATAGGAGGCAACGAGCCCGAAAGTATTGGAGTTATGGACAGGCGTTGCGCTCGCCGCACCGCTGGTGAAGACCAGCAGTCCCACAACAACACCCCATAGCGAGGTGGCGCGCACAAGGCGGCGCAAACGCAGCAGCATCACAGCATCCCCTTCCCAAGAGATTCAGCGCAACTGCAGGCGATTATTGATGGAAACGCGCAAAAAGGGGAGGATAGATCCGCGAACTATGGGGAACCGGCAAGGGATTCGTAGAGGCAGTGCTCGAGTCCGAGAGCTAGTCCCGAACAGCTGGTAGCCCCGGCCACATCGCTACGCCGTATAGCACCGATGTAGCAACGGGGGCGTACGTCGGCGGACATCTACGAACGTCCGCGGAATCTGGCCTCTCACGCAACCCCGCGTCGGCGAACGACAATGTACGTCCACGGACGTTGGCGGAATCTCCCCACCGAAGGCTTCGAACCTGAGGGTCGGGGGTTTGTTTGGAAGAAGTGCTTCCAAGCCCTGCCATTCGTTCTTCGCAAGTCCGACCGTAGGCCGAACTTGCGGGGCCGACGGCGCCTCTTCAGGGACTCCCAACGCACCGAATCAGCGCGTCGTAGAGTCCGGTCACTCTCGAGTCGTCCGCGGGATTCCCCCCGAATCGATTCAAGCAGTACCCGAATCCGACTCCGCTGTCGGGATCGGCCAGGCAGAGGTTGCCGCCGCCGCCCGGAGCGAAGTATGTCCGAGGTCGACTGCCGAGCTGCGATCGTAGGGTCGGCTTCGAGAAGCCCATTTGGAACAGCGATGGCCCCTGCATCACGGCATCTCGCTCGTCCCCACCCATCTTCGGATGCGTGGCCTCGATTTGCGCCTTGACCTCCGGAGAGATCTTCAGCGGGTTGTGCTCAGCGAGTGAGGCGGCCATGGCCCGCGCCATGGCGCGCGCGGTACCGATCCCGTTTCCGCCCGGGATTTCGACGCGCCGGACGTCCCGTCGGTGAAAGTTGGAGATCGTGGCGAGCTCTGGTGGGTTGCTCAGCATCTTGGCGCCGAGGCTGTCGCCCTGGAGGAACTTGGGGAGGAACAAGGACATCGCGACCATCGGTGACCACTGGACCATCTCAAGCAGCGTCCTTGCCGTCGTGATCTCGCCCGATACTCGCGAATCATCGATCTCATCGGGCAGGCCGATGTAGAACTCCTCACCGAGCAGGTCGAAGATCTCGGCTTGCACGAATGCGCCGATCGTCCTCTGCTGCGGGTCGGTACGTCGCATGATCTCATTCAAGTACATCCCGATCGTCCAGCCGTGATAACCGTGACGCGTGCCCGGGACCCACTGCGGCTTCTGCCGAGCCAGGATGTCCGCGAGCGAATCCAGGTCTCCGAGCAACCCGACATTCAGCGGTTCTTCGATGATCGGGAGACCGGCAGAGTGATCCAGGATCTGGCGGACCGTGATCTCGTCTTTTCCATTGGCGGCGAACTCGGGCCAGTCGTCCGCCACACGGCGATCGACTTCGATGCGACCGCGCGAGATCGCCATGGCGACGGCCAGCGCTGAAATGGCCTTCGTGCTCGAGTGAACACAGGCCATTGTGTCCGATTCCCACGGGTCGGTGCGCTTCCTGTCCTTGAATCCACCCCATAGATCGAAGAGAACCTCATCCCCCCGATAAGCTGCTGCGGCTGCGCCGATCTCGAGTCCGTTCTCGAAGTTTCGGGCGAACGCCTCGGCAAACTCTTCGAATCCGCCGGCGTAGGTCCCACGAACCGGAAAGCCACGCACGACGACGTCGAGGTCCGAGTACTTCATCACCCCTACCAGCGCTCGTCGCCGAACGCGTTCGTGACGGTCTCGATCACCAAAGCGGGATCCATCGTCACCGTCATGTGGTCGTGCCCTGCGATCTCGGTGACCGTCCATCCGAGGCGTTCGAGGTCGGCTCGGCGGCTGCGGGTCAGCTCGGCGAGCGGCACAGGAAGACCGAGGGCGGGAACGCCGTCGTCCTCGGCGCCGAAGAACGACAGTCGCGGCCCGGTCATCGCCGCAACCTCCGTCTCCTCGTCCCATTTACCGACGATCGACGTGTAGTAGTTGGCGATCATCTGCATGAAGCCGCGTTGCGGATCGTTCTCATCCATCGCGGCGAGATTCGCCTCGAGACCCTGCAGCAGCTCGGTGTAGGGGCCGGCCAGCGGGGGCCAGCCCCCGATCGCGACGCCCGCACAACGGTCCGCGCGCGTCGCAACCTGCAGCGCGGCGTTCGCGCTCCACGAGTAGCCGAGGGCTACGAAGCGGCCGACCCCCGCGGCGTCCGCAATCGTCAGGTAGTCGGATGCGACGGTCTCGGCGCGGAGGTCACCCTCGAGCGGGCCCTCCGTCGGCGGGAGGCCGCGCGGGTAATCCGTGTGGATCACGCGATACACCTCGGCGAAGCCCTCTACGAGTCCACGATTCGCCGCCATGGCCGCGTCCACCATCTCCCGGTCGCCGGTGAGCGCACCCATCGTCTGGGCCATGCCGTCGTTCCACGGATAGCCGATCAACAGCGCGGGCCGATCCGGCGCGCCATGGACTTCGTAGTGGAGTCGGCATCCGTCTGCGGCCGTCGCGTACGCCATCGGAGTCCTCCTGGGTTTTCGGTTTCAGCCGCTCTGCACGAGGGCCAACAATGTGTCGAGGGATCGGATCAGGTGTGCCGCACGACGCGCTGGATGAGCACGGGCTCGGAGAGGATCTCGTTCGCCAACCGCGCCACGGGCGAGTGCCCGTTCGTCGGGCGATCGGCGATGTCGGACAGGAGGTCCAGGCCCTGGGTGACGCGGCCGAACGCCGGGAACCCCCGCGTGTCCGGCTCGGTCCGGCCGTCCTCGTCGAGCTCGGGGAACGGCCCCAGGCAAAAGAAGAGCTCAGGGATCGCGTGCCCCGTGTCGACCAGGTCGCGCGCGAGCGATACGGTCCCCCGCTCGTGCAGGAGGCCGCTCTCCGTCGTTGTCTCGAAGACCTCGAGGAGGCCAAGGGCTGGGGCCGGGCCCTTGCCCACGCCGTCGGGCGCGAACACCGGCGCGAGGGGGCCTCCCTGGACCAGCCGCCGACCGTTCGGGACGCCCAGCGCCGTCGAGCGATAGAAGGCCGAGCCGTCATAGATGCCGTCGTCGACGAGCCG
Organism: Gemmatimonadota bacterium; assembly: GCA_036338615.1. Lineage (GTDB taxonomy): Bacteria > Gemmatimonadota > Gemmatimonadetes > Longimicrobiales > Gaopeijiaceae > UBA1138. The sequence goes on along the minus strand of JAYZBT010000379.1, from coordinate 2,167 downwards.
CAGAACGTAACCGGCGACAAGAGGAGCACGGCTCACGAGGATCTCGATCGTGACCTTGCCCGCTTCGATCTCGAGGGTGATGCGCGGGTCGCCCATGCTTCTTCGTTCTCCCTACCTGGACAGCGTGAGCTCTTCGAGGGTCTCGGGCGCACTCGTCAACGACACGTTCCCACTCTCGGTGACCAGCACGGTGTCGGAGAAGCGGAAGCCGCCGATCCCCTCGAAGTAGATCCCCGGCTCGATGCTGAAGAGCATTCCCTCCTCGACGACCCGGTCGTAGCCGATGGCCAGGAAGGGCGCTTCGTGCCCAGTCACGCCGAAGCTGTGCCCGGTTCGATGCAGGAGGTTCTCGAGGTACCCGTTCTTCTCGAAGCAGTCGCGCGTCGCCTGGTCGATTTCCGACATCAGCGCACCGGGACGAAGCAACTCGAAGGCGATCCGTCTCGCTTCGAGCATCACATCGAACCTCCTCCTCGCCTCATCGGGCACCGAATTGATGAAGAAGGTTCGCTCGACCTCCGCCCCGTACCCGTTCACACGGCAGTTCACGACGGTGACGTGCGGGCCGCCTTCCTCGAGCTTGGCATGGATGTCCGTAAAGTTGTGTGGGTCGTGCGAGAGGGAGGGTGGTTGGATCGCAGCGGTCAGGCTGCTCGCGAGCATGTTCGCGTTCGGCATGTCACGGAGCATCCGTCCGGTCATGGAACGGCTTACGGAGCCGAATAGGCCGATGATCATCTCATCGGCCCTCGAGCCCGCGAGGAGTTCGGCGTGGCCATCGCTGATGATCTGCGACGCATGCGCGATTCGACCGATCTCGTATGGCGTCTTCACGAACCGATCCTCGTCGATGACGTCGCTTCGAATGCGGGCCCCCGGAATCTCCTCGTGGACCTGGAGCGGGCACGTGGATTCTACGCCCACTCGCTTCGCCGTTCGTAGGGCGTCTCGCAGCTCGACGGCCCACCCCTCACCCGCAGGTGCGGGAAACTCGAAGTAGTGGCGAGTGTCGATCGCGCCCACCGAGCGGATGCGAACGTGTTCTTCTTCGAGCTGCGGGACGATGAACTGCAACGGGCCCTCCATCGTGATCACGAGAACGAAGGGCCGCTCGTGGATGTAGTTTGCGAAGTTCGTGAGGTAGAAGATGTTGTCCGGGCAGTGAGACACGTACGCATCGAGCTGCTCCGCGGCCATTCGCTCGCGGACACCTTCGAGGCGGCGGGCCATTTCCGCGGAGTCCGGCGGCGCTGACGTGGGTGCAGGACGGTCTGAGCTATCGGGCATGATCTTCTCCTGGGCCTGGGGTCGTCAGGGTTCGGTAGACGGTCTCCTTCAGGAGGGCGATGTCCACGGCGAGGTCGCTGCGCTTCGGTTCGAAGGCGAGCTGGTGCAGGATTCCGGTGAGCAACGAACGCGCGAGGCGACGGGACATGCGAAGCCGCGTCGCCGATACCGGGGCGTCGGAGAAGACGCGGCGCCACTCTTCGTCAAGCGTCGACCGGCTCGCTTCGAAGAGCTCGGCATGCGCGTTGCGCAAGGCGGGATTGCCGCGGGCGCCTCGAGTCACCTCTACCGCGGCCTGAAAGGCATCGCTCGAGTACGACTCCCACATCCGGTCGACCACCTGGTCGACGCGCTCCTCGAGCGTCCCGTCGAGGGCGGCGATTCCGCGGAGGCGGTCGACCAGGTCCGACCACCCCTGCTCGACGACGGTGGTCATCAGCTCGTTCTTGTCCTGGAAGTGGTGCTGGACGGCGCCACGGGACAGACCGGCCTCACGGGCCACGTCACTCGTGGTGGTGCTGGCGAAGCCGCCCCGGCAGACGCAGCGAACCGCCGCATCGAGCAGCGCCCGTCGCGTGCTCTCGCGCCGTTCGGCCTGGGTCCTTCGGGGGCCTCGGCGAGCCGTGGCGAGAACCTTCGACATGGGTGGATAATACAAACATTCTAGAATGAATGCAAAATTGGGTAAGCGTTTATCGGAAGTCGAAAGGGCGCTTATCTGGCCTATCCTCCCCGCCCCGCCCGTAGAGATCCTCCGCCAGGGCGTGCTGCACTCGCTTCAGCGTCGCGTTCCGCCACCACTGCTGGGTGTACCGATGGCATCCGCGAGCTTGCGGCCCTTCGAGATCGGGTAGTCCTTGTAGAACTCGCCGATCTCGAG
>JAYZBT010000378.1:0-3538 GCA_036338615.1 Gemmatimonadota bacterium | reverse complement strand
GTAGATGGTGGCCGGATCGTGCCGCGAAATCAGGAGCGGAGCGTTCCAGTTGAATCGGTAGACCTTGCTGGTATCTCCGTTTTCCCGCGGGCCCGTAATCGGTCGCATCGCGGTCTTCTCGCCGGTCACCAGATCGTACCGGTTCATGTTCCCGCCCTGCGACTCCGAGAAAACGATGGTGGAGTCCGTCGGGTCCACGACCGTCCAGAACCCGTCGCCATAGGCGGTCTCGTACCAGTCCTGGTTGCGAATGCCGTGGAACTCGCGCGTGTTCGATGGGCCGCACCATGGGTTGTTGTCCTGCAGGCCGCCGCAGACGTAGTACGGATCACGCATGTCGAAGCCGACCGCATAGAACTGGCCGAGCGCGATGTTGTCGAACATGCGCCAATACGCTCCTCCGTCCCAGGACGCAGACACACCTCCGTCACTCCCGAGGATGAGATGGTCCGGGTCGTCAGGGTCGATCCAGAGCGCGTGGTGGTCGACGTGGACCTGCTGGGCTCCGTCGCTACGAAACGTCCGGCCTCCGTCGTCCGAGATCATGAGAGAGCCACCCAGCACGTAAATGCGGTCCGAGTTGCTCGGGTCGATGCGCACCTGGGAGTAGTACATCGGTCGCGGATTCGTGTCGGACATCTTCTCCCACGTAGTACCGCGGTCTACTGAGCGGAAGATGCCGCCCTTTGTGGCTCCTCCGCCTCCGCCCCCACGGCCACCCCCAGCACGCCGCGCGTCTGCTTCGACGAGCGCGTATACGACGGATCCGTTCTGGCGGAAGACGTCGATGCCGATGCGCCCCTTGTCGCCCTCCGGCAGCCCATCGGTGAGCTCGGTCCAGCTCTCGCCGCCGTCCACGGTCCGGTAGAGCCCGCTGCCGGGGCCGCCGCCGTTGAAGCCCCACCCCGTGCGCTGACGTTGATACATCGCCGCGAACAGCGTGTTGGGGTCGGCCGGGTCCATCGCCAGGTCGATCGCGCCGGTGCGGTCGTCGATGTGCAACACCAGGGCCCACGACGCTCCGCCGTCCGTCGTCTTGTAGACGCCGCGTTCCGGGTTCGGCCCCCAGAGATCACCGACCGCCGCGACGTAAACGATGTCGGGATCGCGGGGGTGGGTTTGGATGCGCCCGATGTGCTTCGTACGCTCGAGGCCCATGTGCGTCCAGGTGCTTCCGGCGTCGGTGGACTTGTACACCCCGTTACCCCACGGGGAGGACTGCCGATTCTGAGGCTCACCGGTGCCGACCCACAACAGGTTCGGATTCGCCTGATGAACCGTGACGTCCCCGATCGAGCTCGTGGATTGATCGTCGAAGAGTGGGGTCCACGAGGTGCCGTGGTTCTCCGTCTTCCAAACCCCACCGGTGGCGACGCCGAGGTAAAACGTCTGGGGTCTGGACTCGACGACGGCCAGATCAGCGATCCTCCCACCCATGAGCGCCGGTCCGATCTCACGGTACTCGAGGCGCGAGATCGTCGTGGCCATATCCGGTGTCTGCCCCTGTAGCCCGGAGGCGGCAACCAGCGCGAGCATCGCAGCGAACTTCATTCGGTCGATGGATTTCATGGCATATCTCTTTTTCGCCGCGCCATCCCGGACACGGTCTCGATCAACAGGACACCGTTCTCACCTCGTGCTCCGTAGACGAGGCGGCCCTCCATTCGGCTCACATACCGAATCGACGCAATGACTTCGGGATGTAGTTGGGCCACCTCTTCTCCCGTCGCTTCCAGGCCGTCGATCGTTATGTAGGCGCAACCGCCGCCTTCCACCAGAGAGGTTGTGCCCCGCGTGCTCAGCAAACAAAGCGTTTGCCCCGTTCCGGTCATATCGTGTATGCGAACGCCGGGAAAGCGGGCCCGGATCATATCGGTGATGTAGCCGTACTTTTGCTTGTACTCCTCGAGGAGCTCGCCACCGATGAAGTCGTAGCGCGTTCCGAAGGAGCGGTACTCGAGTTCGGTGTTCGACAGCACCGCGACTTGCACACCGTCGATCTCGATCGGAGCGGCATCGAGCTTCACTTCGAGGATCTCGTCCGGCAGGAACTCCATGTACTGCTCCAGAGTCCGGTAGCCAAGGGCATAGACACCGAATTCATGCGGCCCGGGGGGAATGCCCGGGATCTCGAAGTAGCCGAGCTCGTCGGTGCGCGTGATCTTCCAGATATCGTGCAGCGCCACCAACACACCCGCGAGCGGACGTCCGTCGAAGGCGGAGAGCACCTCCCCTCGCACTATGATGGAGTCGACCGACTCGCTCGTATCCTCTTGGGCGTGCACGGGGACTACCCCCGCCAAGAGGGCCACCAACGACAGGCGAATGAGCGGATCACGGACGCGCATCAGCTTCTACTTTACCCTTCGGAAGAGATCGGTGATCAGAAACCATATGGTCATGACCCCCGCGCCGTACATACCCTGGAGGGCCATGCCACACCGGTCCCGCGAGCAGAACCGGCCTTCGCTGCGCGTAGCGCCATCTGCGACTCAGCAGGGATAGGCGTCTCTTTCGCAATCGTGACTAATGAGGTCTTGCTACCCGCCGTCGTGCGGGGATGCACAGGGTGAGCAGCCTGCCCGGCGATGAAGAAGCGTCCCGAACGTGATCACTGGACGGTCCTGATCGCAGAGGATACCGACGATCACGCGTTGCTTATTCAGACCGCTCTCGAGCGAGCCAGTCGCATCCCGGTCGAGGCATATCGGACCCGTGACGGCGATGAGGCCCTCGTCATGCTCGAGGACATCGTGCCCGACCTGCTCCTGCTCGACCTCAAGATGCCCGGACGAAGCGGTCACGAGGTAACGGTAGAGTTCTTCTAGGGGCGCACGGGAGCATCAGGGGTGCGAGTTACTGCCTGCACCGAGATCGGGACGACCTCAGGCGCGTGATGGAGGCCCGAGTCGGACTTCCTCGCGGAGCCGTCACGCGCCGGCTTTTCTCCTGATCTCCACCTGAACCCACTGGCCGTCCCGGTGCCCGAGCTCCCACTCCTCCCGGACGCCGGCCATGACTCTCATCCGGCACGGCGCCGAGGGACGGAGACGCTCCAACGCCAGTTCCTTGGCTGACTCGGCCGTAGCGCCGGAGACGATCTTCTTGCTGTGCCCCGACCGGCGGAGGACCCAAAACCCTCTTTCAGGCTCGATGATGTATCTCTTCACGCGCACCACCAGTTCCGGCGGACCCATCAGTGCCACATGTGCAGGATGCGCCGGCCCCCTGAATCGTGCAAGCATTTTCGGGTGTGGTTCAGCCGACCGTTAGGCGTCGACGATGGTCTTCCCGATTGGCGCAAACGCCAGCCCGGCGAGCTTGAGATGACGGTAGGGATGGTGAGCCGGGAGCCAGCGCCGGGTGCGGAAGGTACGGCGTGACGAAGTGGCTCTAGGTACGGACGTGGTGCGGTTGGCGAGCCGGTTCGGTCGCTACGGGTATCGCCAGATCACGAACCTGCTGCGCAGCGAAGGCTGGCAGGTGAACCACAAGCTCGTGCGCCGATGGTTGGCTAGGCTCGGGGTGCAGACGCTCT
>JAYZBT010000377.1:0-16514 GCA_036338615.1 Gemmatimonadota bacterium | reverse complement strand
GCTTGCCCAGCGCGGGGGAGGGCGGAGGAGTCCCGAGTGGAACCGAGCAGTATTACTCCACCAACTACGCGAACGTGCATCTGGTCAGTCTCGATGGACAACTCTCGAACGCGGACGATGACCAACGCGAGGCCATGCGAGACTGGCTGATAGCGGACCTGTCGAACAACACGCGGGACTGGACGATCGTGATCTTTCATCATCCCCCGTATTCCAAGGGTGAGAATCACGATTCGGACCGGGAGAAGCGCGAGATCGACATGCGGGAGCGCTTCACCCCCGTCTTCGAGGACTACGGCGTCGACGTCGTCTACAGCGGCCACTCTCACTCCTACGAGCGCTCCTACTACCTGCACGGCCATCAGGGCCTTTCCGACACCTTCGATGTCACTACGATGGCCGAACTCAACGGAATGGGCGATGGGGCGTCGGGACAGGGAGCCGAGGAGTACTCGCAGATCAGCACCGGGAGCGGCGCTGACGACAAGGCGGTCTACACCGTGGCGGGCAACTCGGGCAAGGCCGACGTCGAAGATCCGTGTCCGCCGGGCCAGTTCCTGGGTTGCACCCCTGACGATTGGTTGATGCATCCGGCCCACTATGAAAGCATCGCGGAGACGATTGGCTCGGTGGTCGTCGATGCGACGAAAAAGAGTCTCACCTCGCGCTTCATCAATGTGAACGGCGACGTGCTCGACGAGTTCACGATCAATCGCTAGATAGCGGGTCGGTGCAGTGACCCTCGAGGCCATTGCACCGACCGGCGTCCGCCATCCGAAGTGAATCGGTCCATGGGAAGAATCGCTCACCTTCTCGCGCTCCTGCTGCTGTCGCATCCGATCGCCGCGTCCGCGCATCCCGGCGCAGCGGAGAAGCTCGAGATCCTCACGCAGCGCATCGAGGCGCAGCCCGGCGATCAGCTCGCCTATGTCGCTCGCGGTGCCGCCTATTCCCACGACGGTCAGTATGAGTTGGCGCTCGCCGATTTCCGGAAAGCCGAGGGCTTGGGCGAGTCGATCGCTGTTTCTTACGAGCTCGGTGTCCTCCACCACCGAATGGGCAAGCTCGACGCGGCACGGACCTATCTCGACAGATTCCTGGAGCGTTTCCCGAACTATCCGCCGGCGCTCGAGCAGCGAGCGCACGTGCTTGCTGATCTGGGCGAATCCAAGGCGGCCGTCACCGCATTCGAAAAGCTCTTCGCCGCGCAGCCTCGCCCGAATCCAGGGTTGTATCTCTCCGCCGCAAAGTTGCTCGCGGCGCAGGGCGAAAGCGGGGTCGAAGCGGCCATCGCGATGCTCGACCGCGGTATGGAGCGGCTGGGCGTCATCCCGCAGCTCCAGCAATACGCCATCTCGCTGGAGCTGGAGCGAAAGAATACCGCCCAGGCGATCGACCGGCTCGAGGCCCTCGAGCCCGCGATGGGAGAGAGTCCAGACTGGAAGGTCGACATGGGCGAATTGCTGATGCTCGCCGGTCGACCCGCCGAAGCGAGTGAGCTCTTCGATGAAGCATTCGCTCAGCTGGAAACCCTGCGAAATACGGTCGCTCGGCAACGGGTGTTGAAGAAGCTTCAGAAGCTCCGTGCAAGCCTGAGCGACCGGTCCTGAATTCCGCTGCCTGATCCAGGACGGTCGGAGTCGAGCGGGCGGATAGGAACTCTAAACGCGGTTTCGTGAGCACGTCCGAGTAAGCGTGTGTTGAGAAGTCCCCGAGAGAGCGGTGCGGCGTGCGGCATCCGAGCTCATCGGACGCTGGGATCGTGATCACTTCCGTCAACGGCGTTCAGGATCATGATCTTCTGCCAGATCTTGCGGGACAGTCCAGTCGTGAGGGCTTCCACGTTGTCGACGGCCGCAAGAATCGCCGAATCATGAACACCGTGAATGTAGAAGACGGCGACCTTGCCGATCAACGAGAGCAGCTCGGTGCAGTAGTCGAGATAGCGACCAAGCAGGAATGGTGTAACCGGCCGCGCGGGAGAAGACTGGGTCTGCACGTGTGTGCCAAGCGCTGTTTCTGGATCCTTTGTGAGTTGGTGCATGTCGACGATATGGGCGAGCTCGCGCAGCTCCTGGATCGCGGACAACGTCCGGCGCCGAGTGAGCCGGCTCTCCATCGTCCCCAGGAAGATGACTGCGGCGCCAAGAAACACGAGGCTGCTGATTGCGGCCTCGATCCCTTCCATTACCTCCCAGGCTGCTGCGTCGACGAAACGGAGCCGGGTCGCCGTGTAGGTGAGGACTCCGCCGATGAACACGAGGAGCAATCCGATCAGGCCGCGTAGGGCTGTGTTTGGCTGGCGGAACGATTCTGACCGCTGGCTAGCGTCCTCCGAGACTCGCAGAAGCTCAGCCGCAATGTGTGAGAGCCCCGACCCTGGGAACCGCTCACCGATCCGTTGCTCCAGCCGATAGATCGTCGCAACGATCTCTGTCGCGCGCAGCTCAGTAGGCATTTCGAGCATTATAGATGACCGCGAGATCGACTGGCCCGATACGTCTCCGGCCCGAGGGCCGCAACGGATGAAAATAATCGGTCGAACCCCTGGGGTAGCGGCGCTAGAAAATGGGCACCCTGCGCCAGTCGTCGGGAGTACTCAACCCGGGAGGGAGCCATCCCAGCGGCGCGCCCTTCGCCGTTGTCTCTGCCCACGCGTAGTCCCGACTCCGGTACCGAAAACTGTCGCCGCTCGAAGGGACGGCGATCCCGACCAACGCGTGGCTGTGCGCTTTCGACACGAGCATGATCGCGTCGATGCCGAAGCGTTCGAGGAGGTGCAGCAGAAGCAGCGACTTCGAGTCGCAATCGCCCCAATCCTTGGATGCAACGAGTGCGGGCGGCAGGATTCCGAACGGGTGTTTTTCGGGGATTCGGTAAGGGATTTGTTGCACAAAGGCGAGCAGCCAGCGCGCTGCGCCGGTCTTCGTCCACGCTTGGGCCGTGGCGCCGCTTTCGATCCGGTCGAGGAGGGGAACGAGATTCGTCGCGCTGCGACCCAATACCTCGGAATAGACGCAGGTCATCCAACCCCGACCGCCACAGTGGGATGGCGTCGCCAACCTGAACTGGTTCTCGCCCACAGGTTGAAACTTGAACCGACGCCCAAGAGCTTCATGGTCGCGCTCGAGCGTCAGAATTGCGCTGGTTCCATGGGCATAGACCACTCGAAAGCGGTGGCCGCCCTTTCTCACCTTCCATTCATGTGTCGTCAAGAGCGCTCGGGTCCCGAGATCGCCGGGTTCGCGACTCTCGGGGAAGCGCGCAATCCCGAGATCCACCAATTCGCGGCTCTCCCCGCACGCCAGCACGGCAACCAGGGACAAGGCGAAAAGGAACCGGCCGAAAGCGCCGCGCATGAATCAGCTTGGTGCGATCAAGGTGTCGCGCCCGAGCGTCGGCAGCGGCAGCAAGCCATCAAGCATCGTCTCGACACCTTGCTGCGCCAATAGGGCAATGACGACGAGCACAGCCGCCAACACGAGCGCACTCGCCACATTGCCCTCGCGGATCTCGGTAACCTCGTCGACTTCCGGCGTGAGCCGATTGAAGGTCCGGACCCCCAGCGCGATGATGGCACTGCCGACGGCGAGCGCAGCGGCGACGTGGCCAGTAGCGTAGACGAAGACCCATCCGACCAGAAACCACTCACCGGGCGCGTGGATCAGCAGATCCAGCGCACCGAAGGTCCCTCGAACGGCGTGCTGAACCAGGATTCCCATCGCCACCATCGACGCGGCAAGGACGAGTCCATTCGCAGCGTTGCCAGACCTGATCCCTTCTTCCATGCTGCTAAAGCCGCCGAGTCGAGTCGCGACTCGCGCGGCGACCGTAATGCCGACGACAGCGACGATGGCCCCGAAGATGAGCTTCGCAACTCCGATCAGGCTGAGCATCAGGTCCATGTGGCAACGCTAGCAGCCAGATCCGGGAGCCGCTGTCGGACGTGGGGAGGCTCGGCAGGTTCCTGAGACCGGAGGGTCGTCGGCTAGGCGTGATGCAGGCACTCTCTGGGGTCGGCCGACCAGGGCCGTCCGTCGTGAGGCGCTGAGCGGTCATGTCAACCGCTGCAGATGGAACGGGTAGAAGGAAGCAAGGCTGGAGTCCGCTCATTCCACTGCTCTCGCCGTCTTCCTTCCTGCTGATCTTGGTAGGGATCGGCTTCAACGAGCTGCTGATCGGCGTACTGCTCCCGTCGGACCGCGACGCGCGCCTAACGATTCCGCGGGCGGCGCCGGGTGCGCGGTGACGGACCACGTCGTCGCAGGGGGCTCGGCCGAAGCTCAGTCGTTCCGAGAGAGCGCGGCGAGTCTGCGGGCGGGAATCGCGACCGCGGCGTAGAGCACCACGGCGACCATCAGGCTCCACGAGATGCCGAGCCACATCGACAGCCCAACTGCGGAGACCGAGGCGAGCACGCCGGTCGCGCCGTTGATGCCCCACATCCAGGGCGTCGCGGCGTCGCCCAGGCTGCGGACCCAGCGCAAACCGAGTGGGAAGCACATACCCATCGGCAGCGCGATCGTCCCGACCGTTACGACGACAATGGCGAGCCGTCCCGACAGCGGCAACCCGATCGTGCCCTCGATCAGCGGTTGCAGCACCAGGATCAGCGCGAGCAGTAGCGCGGCGACCCCCGCAGGCAGCGCCCGCGCCACGGCACCGTTGCCGGCCAGCCGATCCGACAGGGCACTGCCGATGCCCGCAGCGAGGATCATCGAGAAGAGTACGCCCGCAATGGTGTATGTCGGGTGGCCGAGGTACACCGAGAAGCGCTGCACCAGCGGGATCTGCACCAGCATGAACGCCGCGCCGATGCCCGCAAAGTACGCGACAGACGCGCCGAAGCTTCCCGGTGCCATGGTCGGGCGCCCGGTTCGCCAAAGCGGGAACAGCAGTGTCACCGCCACGCCCACCAGCGTGAGGAGCCACAGCAGCGCCAGCGTGACGGTCGCCAGCAGATTGCCGTCTGCGACGATGCCGAGCGTTGCCAGATCGACGTCGCCCGTCAACACGCGGACGGGATTCAGCAGGTTGAAGAAGTAGGGACGCTCGTCGGTCGGCACCGAGTAGTCGAACGGCTGATCAGCGACCGCGGCCTCGAGCTCGGCGGGCGACCGGCTCGACGCGATTGCGCCGAGCAGTGGATGCGCCGGCGCGACGGACCCCGTCAACAGGACCTGGAAGCCTTCCTCGCTCGCCAGGCGCTCGAGCAACCGATCGTCGTCGGCAGTGAACGGGTCCGGCGCCACCAGCAGGGTCGCCACCTTCGGATGGGCGATCAGCGCGAGATGCTGCCGCGGGTCCGCGATCCCGCGATCGAGCAGGGCTCCGGTTGCGAGCGCCACGAGCCGGCTCGTCTCCGACACCTGCTCGGCCGAGTACCAGCGCGACACGCTCAGGACTCCACCCGCGTTCAGGCGATCGAGGAACAAGCGAAAGGCTTCGAGCGTGTACAGCCCGTTCTCACTCAGAGTGAACGCACCCGCACCGGTTGCAGCCCAGGTATCGATCAGCGAAATCTGTATGATGTCGAAGCGCTCGCTCGTTCGAGCGAGGAACGCGCGCGCGTCGTCGTGGATCAGCTCGACCTCGGGGCGCCCGACGATCGAAGCCTCGTCGCGATAGGTGTCCGAGAGAAGCTCGATGAACGCCGAGTTGATCTCGATTCCGGCGATGCGCGTGGCGCCCGACGCGATCGCAGTCAGCACGTCGCGACCGCCGCCGACGCCCGCGATTGCAACGCTGCCGCCCGGCCTCAGATGATATGGAATTGCGGTGATGTCGTGCGCCACCCAGTCGAGTTCGGCCGGGTCGCCGGACCAGCGGACGAGCGACGTGCCCGCCGCGCCGTCGATCAGCATCGGCACGATGCGGCCGACCCTCCCGGGCGGCGCCTGCTTGCCCGCGCCCCAGTAGGGCGGCGGGCCCCGGAACGGGTGTCCCGTCATCACGTGGCCGTGGATCGTCCAGAACTCGTGGGCCACGGCTGCGGGCGGCAGCGACCGTCCCTTCATGAACTGCAGGCGCAGTCCGCGGTCAGTCGAGTCGTTGACCAGCGCGGCCACGAGCAGAGCCGCGGCCAGGACGAGGTTGCGACCGGCTCTACCGGAAGCCGCGAAACGATGCAGGCAGGCCGCCCCCGCCGCTGCAGCGGCGCCGCACACGAGGACCCCGGATGGCAGCGACAGCGCGCCCAACAGCGGCACTACGGCAAGTGCTCCGGCGGCGGCCCCGGCGAGGTCGGCCGCGTAGACCCTCCCGCTCGCGGCACGGATGCGTGTCAACGCGAGCGCGACCGAGATGCCCGAGAGATAGAACGGTACCGCGAGCGCGACGACCGCAATCACGAACGACCCCGCCGACGTGACCGAGTCGATCACCGGAACTGGCAGGGCGAGATTGATCGCGTGGCAGAGCGGAATCGAGAGCGCGAGCCGCGTCGCCGACGTAGCGAGTCGCGCGGCGGGGTTTCCGTCGTCGCCGTCGAGATAGACGCGCAAGGCTCCGGCGGCCATTCCGAACATGGCCGCCGATACCGCGAAGAACGACAGGTGGTACCAGGTAACGACGGACAGCAGGCGAGTGTCCAGCAGCTCGAGCAGCAACGTCGCACCGGTCACGAGAAACAACCCGGTCAAGAACCACGAGCTACCGGTCACCCACAAGCCTCCGTTACGAACGATCGTAACAGATGACGCCCCGGTTTCTCGGCAATTGCCTAACCTGCTTCTGGGCTAGAAATCCGCCCTCGACACTCGAGTGGACCCCTCGAAAAGCACGGGGACGTGCCGCGGTCGCGCCCAAGCAAGAGGGCAGACGCCAATGCGCTGAGCCAGACAGCGCGGCGGAAACGATCGCCAACCTGGCGAGACTCAATCGCCCTCGCTGCCGCTCGGCTCCGGATCGGCGAGGTCGAACAGCTGCTCGAGAGCGGCCAGGTGTGCGAGGACCTCGAGTAGCTCGGCGGCCATCTGATTCCGCGCGCTGGGCTTGTCGTCACGCGCAAGGACGATCACGGATGCCGGATGCACGATGAGATCCTTCGCGTGATAGCAGAAGTTCGGCGCCTCGGGGAGCTCGCTGTCGGCGTGGTACGAGCGTTCGACCTCTTCGACCGAGATCTCGTCGAGCACGCGCAGAACGTTGAGGGATGCTCCAAGGTAGGGACCGCATGGTGGGTAGGCGACCGCAAACTCACCAGACAAGAAGCGCGCAAGCTCGGTCAACTCGGTAGCGCGGGCGACCACGTCGGGCGTAGAACCTTCCTTCTGGACCACTACGAGGAGCGCACGCCCCCGCTCCTCGTAGAGCACGAGTGCTGACTCGATCGACGGCTCCTCCGAGTCGGCGAAGACCGCGCCTCGCGACAAAGGGAGCAGGACGAGCAGCACGAGCAAAACGAGAGCGATCCGAACGCACAGGGATTTCACCGTTCGAGGACTCGTTTCCTGATACGATCTCGCCATGTCTTCGTTCCGGTGTAGCTCGTATGCGCGACTCGTGCTCGTCGGCGTGTTCGTGTTCGGGTCAGGCTGCGGTGCGGCGGACGAAACAGATCCACTTCCGGCTACGGACGCGAGTGGCCTTCAGGCGGCACTCGATCTGCAAGAGGTTTTCGCGACCGTAGCCGAGCAGACCTTCCCGAGCGTGGCGGGCATCTCGGCCTACCGAAGCGCCCCCGGCAAGGTCGCCGACAAGAGAGACCTGGGTTGGCGGGAAGCCAGCCGAGACGGTCATCCTGGTTTCGATCGAATCGGCCAGGGCAGCGCCTTCGTGGTCTCGGACGAGGGCTTCCTGCTGACTGCCCACTCCTTGCTTCGGGACGTGAAGACCGGCCGCATGGCCGACCGCATCGAAGTCGAGTTGGGCGATGAACGCCTCGAGGGGCGGCTCGTGGGCGCCGAGCCATCGATCAACCTGGCTGTGCTCAAAGTCGAGCATCGAGGCGCGTTCCAACCCGTGACGATCGGCGACTCGAACTCTGCAGCGGTCGGCCACTGGGCGATCGCAATCGGTGATCCTCCCGGTCCCGGGACGGTTTTTGCGACAGGGAGCATCTCCGCGGTCCCGGAGAGGGAGTGCTACCAGGAGCAACGCTCGGCCACGCTGCTGAGATCCTCCGCACAGGTGCCGGCCGGTGCAGTCGGCGGGCCGCTGCTGAACATCTACGGAGAGGTGATCGGGATCAGTCTTCCGCAGCAATTCCGCGGCTGGTCCGACTTCGCGCTGCCTATGGAACTCGCAATGACGCTCTACGAGCCACTGCTCGTTCGTGAGAGCATACGGTCTCCGTGGATCGGAGTTTCCGTACAGACACGCGGGTCCGTGCGTCCGCTGGAAGGACTCTTGATCGACGACGTCTTCGACCCGAGTCCCGCTTCTCGGGCGGACATACGCGTCGGCGACGTCCTCCTGTACCTGGGACCTGACAAGGTCGCAACCGTCGGGGACTTTCAGCGTTGGCTCTACCTGAACGGGATCGGCGCAACGGTCGAAATCAAGATCTGGCGTGAATTTGAGATCTCGAAGCGGACGATTACGATCGAGGAGCGACCCGCATCGGCGAAGATGCGCTAGTGCGGAGGCGAGCAGGTTGAGGATTGTGTCGATTGCCGGCTCGCTCGTCGTGCTGGCGTTCGCGGCTGCCACCGAACCTGCCGCCACCGACCAACTGTATCTGGCGTTGGCAGGGGCTTCGAACATCACGGCCTACGACATCGACGCTGCGAACAACGGGTTGTTGCGACGATCGGTGACGCCGCTTCCGGGTCGCCCGGGCGCGCTGGCCTTGTCACCTGATGGCTCCTTCCTCTACGCCGCTGTCACGGATCTCAGGCGTGGCGGGTCAGGCGTGTCGACCCTCAAGCGCGCCAAAGATGGATCGCTCTCGCTCATTGCGACGATCGCAACCCTCGGCCACGCGACGCATCTTCGGACTGACCCGACCGGTCGCTACCTGCTGCTTGCGTACTACCACCGCGGTGGGGTAGCGGTCCACAGAATCGAAGACGGGGTCGTGGGCAGGCCGGTCTACCGCAGCAGGACGGAGCGCTCTGCTCATGCGATCGGGATCGATCAGTCGGGCCGCTTCGTCTTCGTGCCGCACCCGGAGTCGAATCGGATCTACCAGTTCGCGCTCGATCCGCACACCGGAAGATTGGTGCCCGGTGAGCCCCCGTTCGTCGAGGGTCCCGACGAAGCGCGCATGCGCGGGCCTAGGGCGTACGCACGCCACCCCATCCTCGACATGGCGTACACGGCGAACGAGTCTGCCGGTGGGATCTCTGCCTGGAAACTGGACCCGAACCGCGGGAGCCTGGAGCTCGTACAGACTTCTTCGACGCTCCCTCAGGGATTCGTTGGGAAGAGCGCAGCAGCGCACATTGGAGTCACGCCCGACGGTCGCTTTGCATATGTCTCGAACCGAGACCTGCGCATGCCCGGAGCCGGCAAACCACCTCGCGATAGCATCGCCGGCTTCGCACTGGACCCTGCGACCGGCAGCATGCAGCCTATCGGATTCTTCCCAACCGCCCGGATTCCGCGCTCGTTCTGTTTCGGAGCCAGAGGGCGGCTACTCTTCGTCGCGGGTTTCGAGTCCGGCGAATTGTTCGTGCACGAAATCGACCCGACAACGGGCAGGCTCCACCATGTTGCCACTCACAGGACTCAGAAGAACGCGACCACGGTCATCTGCGTCGATCGACCAGCTTCGAGACCTCCGGAAGCCTCTGAAGAGCACCCGCAAGCATCGTAAAAGACGCTGAAGCGAGTAGGAAGTATAAGCGGGGACTTGTCATCACATCCTTACTCGGACGTGGTCCGGAAACGCAGCTTATACTTCCTATCCGCTGCGCCATCGCAGAGAGAGATGCCGATGCAGACCCGCCGATCGATGCTGTTGCGCGCCTCTGGAATCGCGCTCGCGAGCGTGCCGCTTGTCGTCGTCGCTAGCACGGCGACTCCAGCTACGCGCTTCGAGGCGTGTCCAGACGGTCTAACCGTGGCCGACACCGAAACGGGCCTGCTCTGGGAGCGCAAGACGACCTCGGGAGGCGTTCGCGATGTGAGCAACAGGTACAGCTGGTCGAGCCCGGGCACTGCCGCAGACGGAACAGCTTACACGGTGTTCCTGGCGACTCTGAACACGGCACCCGGCTTTGCAGGGCATACCGACTGGCGTCTGCCGATCATCTCGGAGTTGCAGAGCATTTTGATCGGTTCAGGCGTAACGACTGTCAGTACCAATGTTGATCCGCCAGACCCGGCGATGGGTACGAATCCGACCGCGCAAGCGACGACGTGCGGCGCATCGCCTTGCATCGATGCCGACTTCGCCGCGATCGGCGGTCCTACATCGTCGTCGGTCTACTTGTCGGCGTCTATCAGCACCACCGTTCCCAACAACGCTTGGCTCGTGCTCTTCAGTAACGGCGATGTGTTCAGCGGCTTCAAGACGGGCGTCACCTTCGTTCGTGCAGTTCGCGTCGGCTCGTGCAGTTCTTGATCCTTTGGCCACGCCATCGGCGAGGCGTTCGTTCCCGCCTCGCTGCTCGCACGGGGATTGGTCAATCCATCGATACTCGGACGTGCTCACGAAACTACGCTTATACTCCTCCCCGCCACCCACCGGGCGTTTCGGGGTGAGCTGAGACGGGGGAAAGAGGCGATGACAGTCAGGGCCCTGGGCGGTACAACGGGCAGCTCGAGGTGGCGGAGAATCTTGGGGAGCACTGGGAATACGAACGCGCCGGCACGAGATCGCGGGCGAAGCCTCGGCCTTGCGAGGATCTTTCTGTTTGCCGCCGGTGCGAGCCTGGCCGCGTGCTGGGCCGAGCCGGAGCCGCCGCCCGAGCCGATCCGACCGGTCAAGATTCTCAAGCTCGGGAGCGGCTCGAGCACCTTCCAGGTCCAGTACCCGGGAGTCATCGAAGCAGCCCGGAGCGCCCGGATGGCTTTCGAGGTGCAAGGGCGAATCATCGAGTTTCCGGTGGTCGAGGGTGATCGGCTGGACAAGGGTGCCCTGATCGCCGGGCTGGATCCTCGCGACTACGAAGAAGCTCTGGCCAAGCACGAGGCCAACGCCGCGTTCCTGAAAGTCGAACGGGATCGTCATCAATCGCTCTTCGACCAGGGAGTCGATTCCAGGCAGGTCCTCGACAAAGCGCTCAAGAACTACCAGATCGCCCTGTCCTCGGTGGCACAGGCGCGCAAGGCTCTGGAGGATTCGAAACTGCTCGCGCCGTTCGACGGCGTCGTCGCCCTCAAACTGGTCAAGGAATTCCGCAATGTTCAGGCGAAGGAGCAGGTCGTTGTCTTCGAGGACGATTCCTACCTGAAAATCGTGGTGTCCCTGCCCGAAGCCGATAACGCACGCCTGACCCCAGGGCTGACCCTGGAGCAGAGAAATTCCAGGGCGGATATCTGGGTCGAAGTGACATCGGTTCCGGACCACCGCTTTCCGGCGCACATCACCGAAACGGCGAGTGCGGCGGATCCGGTGACTCGCACCTTTCGCATCACGCTGGCTTTCGAGGCGCCGAAGGATGTCATCGTGACCTCGGGCATGACTGCGAAGGTGGTTGCCTCGGCTGAGATCATCGAAGACAACGATGGCACGGAATTCATGGTTCCAGTTCAGGCGGCCAGGGGTAACGAGTCCGGCGCTGCCTTCGTTTGGGTCCTCGACCCCCAGACAATGGAAGTCCACCGCTCCCCGGTCACTCTGGGTGCGGTTTCAGGCTCGATGGTGCGGGTCCTCGGAGGCCTCGACGACGGCGATGAGATCGCGACTTCGGGAGTCGCCGAGCTGCGCGAGGGGATGCGGGTTCGACGGTTCGGCAGCTGAGCACGAATCCGCAGACCTCAACCTTGAACTCGAGAGAATAAGCAGGACCGTTCGATGAATCTTGCAGAGTACTGGATCCGGCACCGGGTTGTGACGCTGGTTCTTACGTTCGTCACCGTCGGTGGCGGGGTCATGGCCTTTCAGGGCATGAGCCGACTAGAGGACCCCGAGTTTACGATCAAAGATGCGCTGGTGCTGACCCCCTACCCGGGAGCGACCGCCGAAGAAGTCGAGCAGGAGGTCAGCGACGAAATCGAACTGGCGGTTCAGAAACTCGGTCAACTCAAGGAAATCGAGTCGCGATCGACGCGCAACCTCTCGACGGTCACGGTTTCCATCCAGGACAAGTACGACAAGAACAGCCTGCCCCAGGTCTGGGACGAACTTCGGCGAAAGGTCAACGACGCCCAATCGTCCCTTCCGCCAGGGGCCGGTCCCTCGCTGGTGATCGACGACTACGGCGATGTCTTCGGCGTATTCGTTGCGGTCTACGGGTCCGAGTATTCCTACGCGGAGATCAAGGAGGTGACGGACCTGCTTCGCCGGGAACTGATCCTCGTCCAGGATGTCGCAAAGATCGATACCTACGGCGAGCGCCAGGAAGCGGTCTACGTAGAGCTCTCCCGGGATCGGATTTCGCAGCTCGGGATTACCCCCGAAGCGATCGCGGACAAGCTTCGCCAGAAGAATTTTGTCAGCAATTCTGGTCGTGTAACAGTCGGCCCCGACTTCATCAGCATTCAGCCGAGCGGCACCGTCGACACCATCGAAGACCTGGGCGATGTGCTGATCAGCGGCGGGGCGACCGGCCAGATCTACTTGCGTGACGTGGGGCACGTCCGGCGCGGCTACATCGAGCCCCAGGACAAGATGATTCGATACGACGGCAACCCGGCCATCGGGCTGGGAATTTCCACCGTCGCCGGCGGCAACGTCGTGGTCATGGGAGAGGCGCTGGACAAGCGGATTGCCGAGCTTCGATCCGAGATACCCCTGGGTATCGAGGCGGGCATCGTGTCCATGCAGTCCACGTCGGTGGTGAAGGCGATCGACGGGTTCGTGATCAGCCTGGTCGAAGCCGTGGTGATCGTGGTCCTGGTCCTTCTTTGCTTCATGGGCGTGCGAAGCGGCATGCTGATCGGCTTCGTGTTGGTGCAAACGATCCTGGCGTCATTCATTTTTCTGCAGCCCATGGGCGTTGCGCTGGAGCGAATCTCTCTCGGTGCCTTGATCATCGCGTTGGGGATGCTGGTGGACAACGCCATCGTCATCGTCGACGGAGTCCTGGTCAGGATGCAGCAGGGGCAAGACGCTGAAACTGCGGCAAAGGATACGGTGGCTCAATCGGCGATTCCCCTGCTGGGTGCGACGATCATTGCGATCCTGGCATTTGCCGCCATCGGCACTTCCGACGACAGCACGGGAGAATTCTGTCGGTCGCTCTACCAGGTGGTTCTGGTTTCCCTCCTGATGAGCTGGGTCACCGCCGTCACCGTGACGCCACTGCTGTGTGTCATGTTCCTGAAATCTCAGGCACCCGGGGAGGGGGGCGAGTTCCAGTCGGTCAGGGATCCCTATGACACCCGCTTCTACAAGACCTTCAAGGGGTTCCTTCACGCTTGTATCGGCCGGCGGTGGGCCAGCGTGGGGGTCGTTTTGGCGCTCTTTGCCTCGTCGATCTATGGCTTCGGGATGATCGAATCGAGTTTCTTTCCTCCGTCGACACGCCCCCAATTTACGGTGGATGTCTGGTTGCCGGCCGGAACCTCCATCGACGAAACCCGGGATCAGGTGATTCGGATCGAGGAGTATCTCGAAACCCTTCCCGAGGTCAGGCATGTCTCCTCGCTGATCGACCAGGGCGGGCTCCGGTTCCTTCTCACCTACACCCCCGAGAAGTCGAATTCGGCCTACGCGCAGTTGCTGGTGGATGTCGATGACCCGGCCGTCATCAGCGACCTGTTGCCCCGGATCGAAGAAGACCTGGTGGAAGTCTCTCCCGATGCCCTTACCTACGCGGCGCGCTTCCAGTTGGGCCCGGGCAGTACCGGCAAGGTGCAGGCCCGATTCAGTGGTCCGGAAATCGAGACCCTACGCACGCTGGCGATCCAGGCCGTGGAAATCTTCGCAAATGATCCCGATGCAAAGAGCATCAGGACGGACTGGCAGGACAAGGTCAAGCGAATCACGCCCATCATCGCCGACCAGGCTGCCGATGCCAACGGGATCCAGCGGCCGGACGTGGCCCGGGTCATGCTGGCCGCGTTTCAAGGTGCGCCGATCGGGTCGTATCGCGAGAAGGACCTGATATTGCCCATCATTATGCGGGCTCCCGAAGCCGAGAGGAGCAACGTCTCCTCGATGCGACATCTGCAGATCTACAGCCCTGCCGCAGGGACCATGATTCCCCTCCGTCAGGTGGTTTCGGGTTTTGCGACGGTCTTCGAGGACGAGATCGTCGTCCGCCGGGACCGCATTCGTACCATTACCGTCTACGGTGACCCCGTCGTCGGCCAACCGAGCGGTCTCTTCGACCGGGTGCGGCCCGCCGTGGACGCGTTGGAATTGCCTCCGGGATATTCGCTGGAATGGGGAGGCGAGTACGAGGACTCGGGCAACGCTCGCGCTGCGCTGGTAGGAAGCGTTCCGCTCTTCACCATGATGATGGTCCTCATCACCGTGGTCCTCTTCAATTCGCTCAAGCAACCCCTGGTGATCTGGCTCAATGTTCCGCTCGCGCTCATCGGGGTCACGGTGGGCCTGCTCGTTACTCACCAGCCCTTTGGGTTCATGTCGATCCTCGGCTTCTTGAGCCTGATGGGCATGCTCATCAAGAACGCGATCGTCCTGGTGGACCAGATCAACTTCGAACTCGCCGCGGGCAAGGCCCAGCTCGCTGCCATCATCGACTCGTGTGCCAGTCGGCTTCGCCCCGTTGCGATGGCCGCTTCGACCACCGCTCTCGGCATGATCCCACTGGTTACCGATGCTTTCTTTTCGGCGATGGCCGTGACGATCATCTTCGGCCTTATCTTCGCCACGGTGCTCACCATGGTGATTCTGCCGGTGTTCTATTCGATCGTTTTCAACGTGAGCATGGACAAGGGCAGCTGAGCGGCACCGGAGCGCTACCGGTACGCCTGTCTCCCTGCGACTCTCGGGCTACTCTGCATGGCGGGCTCCCCGCCGCGCTGCTCGCACGCGGTCCTGTCCTAACTTTCATACTTGGGCGTGACCCCGAAACTCCGCTCACACTTCCCATCCGCGGCATTTCGGCGAGCCGTCGGACCGAAGTGGAGGACGTTAGTCAGGGCCGCCCATGGCTGGAAAGTCGGAGTATCCGGCCGGCCCTGGCGTATACAACTTCTTGGCATCGAAGCGCGTAAGCGGCGCCCCCGTCTTGAACCGCTCGACGAGATCGGGGTTTCCGATGTACGAACGCGCGAACGCGACGGCCGCCGCCCCGCCGGACGCCACGACCTCCTTTGCTTCCTCGAGCTTGTAGCTGTCGTTCACGACGAGCGGTCCACTGAACAGCTCACGAGCGAGCGCGATGTTGTCGAGCTCGACGCCGTGCAGGCGGATCACGTGCAGATAGGCGAGGCCGATGTTGCCGACCGTCCCCAGGAAGACGCGGAACGTCTCTTCGGGGTCCTCATCGCTCAAGTCATTGAAGGGGTTACCCGGGCAGATGCGGAAGCCCACTCGGTCCGTGCCGTCGACGCTGGCCATCGCATGCAAGACGTCTACTGGGAAGCGGACGCGGTTTTCGACCGAGCCTCCGTACTCATCCTCGCGTTGGTTCGTGCCAGTAGACAAGAACTGCGCGGGCAGGTAGCCGCTCGTACTGTGCAGCTCTACGCCATCGAAGCCCGCCGCATAGGCATTGGCGGTTGCCTGTCGATACTCGTCGATGACCCCGCGCACCTCGTCGTTGCGCAGTGCGCGCGGTTCGGAGAATGGCTGCATGCCAGCGGTATCCGTGTACATCTCACCGCGCGCGACGATCGCGGACGGCGCGACGGTCTCGGAATCGGCGTCCTTGTTCGCGGCGTGCGTGACACGGCCGCAGTGCATGAGCTGCGCGACGATCGAGCCACCCACACCATGCACCGCGTCGCAGACGCGCCGCCAGCCTTCGATCTGGACATCGGTGACCAGCCCCGGCGTGCGGCAGTAGCCCTTGCCGTCGGCACTCGGATAGATGCCTTCGGTGATGATCATGCCCGCGCTCGCCCGCTGCCTGTAGTAGTCGACCATGATGTCGGTCGGTTCATCATGAGCGCCGGCGCGAGAACGCGTCATCGGGGCCATGACGACACGGTTTCGGAGTTCGATACGCCCGAGCCGGGTCGGAGAAAAGAAGTCGTCTGACATGGGGCGGGAGTGTGACGCGTCGACACGAATTCGCCACGCGGACAGCCGATCACAGGCGTGTGGAACTTTCCGCTTTCCACCGCCGCGAGTCGATCACCCCCGTATGGATGCGATGACAAGTCCCCGTGGGTGACCCGTGCGGCGAGCCCTAACGAGGCCGAACTCAGCTTCTATTTGGCAGAACGCCCGCGACCAGAACCGGAACCCGGGCCAAAGGCCTCGCTTATTTCTCCTATCCTCTTTCCTATCCCCCCCCTCTAGTTGACATAATGTCTCTTCTCGAAGG
>JAYZBT010000376.1:0-2992 GCA_036338615.1 Gemmatimonadota bacterium | reverse complement strand
TCGAGCGCGTCGTCTCGCTCCAGGTGGTTTCGCGCCATGATCATGTCCCGCATAACCGGGAGGCGATCCCCTTCGAAGAACATGTGCTCCGTCCGGCACAGACCGATGCCCTGGGCCCCGAGGTCACGGGCGCGACGCGCGTCCTCGGGATAGTCCGCGTTCGCCCAGACTTCGAGAGTCCGGAACTCGTCCGCCCACGCCAGCAGCTTGCTGAGCCAGGCGTCCTGGATGTCCGGGACGACGGTCGGCAGCGCGCCGAGGTAGACCTCTCCGCGCATGCCATCGACGGAGATTTCGGTGCCCTCGCGGATGATGAGATCTCCGACACGCGCCTCACGATCGACCAGATCGATCTCCAGGGCCTCGACCCCGACCACCGCCGGCTTGCCGAACTGGCGCGCGACCAACGCCGCGTGACTGGTCCGGCCTCCCCGCGTGGTGACGATCCCTTCCGCCGCGAGCATGCCGTGCACGTCGTCGGGCCGCGTCTCGGGCCGGACCATGATCACCGCCTTCCCGTCCTCCTGGGCCCACCGCTCCGCCGTGTCCGCATCGAAGGCCACGACGCCGACCGCCGCCCCAGGCGACACGTTCAGGCCCGTCGCGACCACGCGGGCCTCATTTCTGGCGCTCTCATCGAACTGTGGATGCAGATAGAAGTCCACCTGCTCGGGGCTCACCCTCAGCACGGCTTCCTCTCGGCAGAGCAGCTTCTCTTCGACCATGTCCACGGCGATGCGCACCTCGGCTTGTGCCGTGCGCTTGCCGTTCCGGGTCTGGAGTAGCCAGAGCGTACCGTGCTCGATGGTGAATTCGAGGTCCTGCATGTTTCGGTAGTGGTGCTCCAGCCGATCCGTGATCTCGCAGAGCTGTTCATAGGCTTCCGGAAACCGATCAGCCATGACGCTGATGTTCAGGGTCTTTCGGCTGCCGTCCACCACGTCTTCACCCTGAGCGTTCACCAAGAAGTCACCGGCCAGGCCCGGTTCTCCGGTGGACGGATTCCGGCTCATCACGACGCCGGTCCCGGAGGTCTCGCCCATGTTGCCGAAGACCATCGTCTGGATGTTGACCGCGGTGCCGATGTCGTGCGGGATGCCCGATGCGTTCCGGTAGTCCACGGCGCGCTTCGTATTCCAGGACTCGAACACCGCCTCGGTGGCCGCGCGCAGCTGCTCCAGGGGATCCTGCGGGAAGGGCGCCCGCGTGTGGGCTCTGACGAGCTCCTTGAAGCGCTGCGTGAGCGCCATCCAGTCCTCGGCCGCCAGTTCCGCATCAGACGTGACTCCGGCGGCCAGTCGGCGGGCCTCGATCACCTTCTCGAACACCTCGCCGTCCATGCCACGGACCACTGTGCCGAACATCTGGATCAAGCGCCGGTAGGCGTCGTATACGAAGCGCTCGTCACCCGTGAGCTCCACCATTCCCCGAGCCACTTCGTCGTTCAAGCCGAGATTCAGGATCGTGTCCATCATTCCGGGCATCGAGAACTTCGCCCCGGAGCGACAAGACACGAGCAAGGGTCTGGCCGGGTTGCCGAACTCCTTTTCCGTATTGGCCTCGATGCGATGCAGCGCTTCGATCTGCTGTTCCCAGATGTCCGCCGGGAACTCGCCTTCTACCCCCAGATAAGCGATGCACGCCTCGGTCGTCACCGTGAAACCCGGAGAGACAGGGACCTGGATGCGCGTCATCTCCGCCAGGTTCGCTCCCTTGCCCCCGAGCAGCGCTCGAACTCCCTCCCAGTCGTCCACGGACGCTTCTGCTTCTTCGAGTTCGGTAAACAGATACACCCACTTCCGAACCATTTGTCATCCCTCACTGACCATCGATGGGAGGGCGTCGCCGAGGCGCCCGAATGGACACCTATATCGGACTCGACGCCAGCGCGTCAAGCTGGAGGGGCGTTGGGGCCGGTGTGGGCGCCCGCTTCGTCACCGAGGGCTGCTCATCGGCCCTCCAGGGCGTACAATTACTCCACTCGTTCGAGTTTGGAGGCGCGCGAGTCGGCGCGGAGAGCAACAGGAGGTCGATGCCAAGCCATGGGGATCATCGGATATGTGCTGATTGGGTTGCTCGTGGTCACTGGCGTGTATGTTGCCACGATGTACAACAACCTCGTGCGCCTCAAGCACACGGTCACCAAGAACTGGTCGAACATCGGCGTGCTCTTGAAGCAACGCCATGATGAGCTCACGGCCGCCTACCGTTCGAAGGCGATCGGCGGCCTCGCGCTGTTCCTCATCGCAGGCGTAGCGCTCGCCGTGACATTGACGGCGCGCTTCGCGGGCTAGCCGTGATCACGGTCCAGCGCAAGAAAACCGTCAGCGTCGACGTCGGAGGTGTGACCATCGGGGGCTCTGCACCGGTCATCGTCCAGTCGATGACCAATACCGACACGGCGGACGTGGGGTCGACGGTCGACCAGGTGCGCTTGTTGGCGGATGCGGGCAGCGAGCTCGTACGCGTCACCGTCAACAACGACGCCTCCGCCCGAGCGGTTCCAGAGATCACCAGCCGCCTCAGGGATGCCGGCTACGCTACGCCCATCGTCGGGGACTTCCACTACAACGGCCATATCCTGCTCAAGAAGTACCCGGATGCCGCGGATGCGCTGGCCAAGCTGCGCATCAACCCGGGCAACGTCGGCACCAAGCATCGCGACGCGAACTTCACGCAAATCATCGAGGTGGCGCTCGAGCACGATAAACCGGTGCGCATCGGCGTGAACTGGGGCTCCTTGGATCAGCGACTGCTCACCGAGCTCATGGATGCCAACGCCGACGCGTCCGAACCCAAGGACGCAAAAGAGGTGTTGCTCGACGCGATGGTCGAGAGCGCCCTGCGCTCGGCCGAACTGGCGGAAGAGATAGGGCTGGGACACGATCGCATTGTGATCTCCACCAAGGTCTCCACGGTTCGGGATCTCATCGCCGTCTATCGGATGCTCACGGCCCGCTGCGAATACCCACTGCATGTCGGCCTCACCGAG
>JAYZBT010000375.1:0-4646 GCA_036338615.1 Gemmatimonadota bacterium | reverse complement strand
CGGGAAGATGATGTTGATCACGAAGCCGCGAATGGTTTCCTCCGCGGGCAAGAGCGTGCGCAGAGGCGCGGCGAGCTGATAGATGAGGAACGCAAACAACCAGTCGAGTCGGGTAACCCTGGACATCGCGAAGGTCAGCCCGCCCAGGAGCCCGAAACGAAGCGACATATCGAGCGCCGCCGCCGGCTCCCACGCATTGATCTGGAACGCGGCGAGCGCGAGCAGCGAAAGCCCCTGCACGATCCAAAACGTCAATCCGGCACAACAGAAAAGCACTGCATAATAGAGGGGCACTGAAATCGGCTTGGCGAAGAGCGGTCGGAAGAACCCGAGCCGGAAGTCCTGGCCGATCAGGCCATAGGTCGCGATGAGCGTTAGAAACGGCGTCAGAGCCAGCAGCAGTCCCACACCCTGGCTGTGCATCACTTCAGGGGGCGGGGCTTCGGTCGCTTGCGCGAACGTGAGCACCAAGGGAAGCACGAAGACGGCCGCGACCACCGCCATCGCTCCGCCACGCGTCATGAGGTAGTCCCGCAACATGTGCGGCGCGTAAGCAAGGAGGACCCGGTTCATGACTCGCCCACCGCTTCGAGGAAGGCCGACTCAAGCCGAGACCGTCTCGGAGAGAATCCGCGTACTGTCGCTCCTCGCTCCAACAAGACGCGCAACCCCGCGTTGAGCGCGCTTAGATCACCGTCCACGGCCCATACAACCGACCCATCGTCGTCGGAGATCGGCTGCGCGTCCGGAAATACGTCCGTGACGGAAACATCGTCGGACGCCAGGTCGAGCACGTAGTGCTGAAGCTCTTGTGACGTCACATGGGCCTGTAGATCCGCGACCTTGGTCAGCCTGCCGTGGTCGAGGATCGCCACGCGATCGGACACGCGCTCGAGCTCGTGCAGGTTGTGCGACGCAATGACCACGCACCGCTCCGGCCGTCGCAGATCGCGGACCAGATGGCGGAAACGGTCCGTCCACACCGGGTCCAGTCCGTGGGTCGGTTCGTCGAAGACCACCACGTCGGCGTCACTGAGCAGAGCTTGCGCGATGCCGAGTCGTTGCCTGTTCCCCTTGGATAGCTGCTTGACTCGTTTGCCTCGATGCTCCTCCAGTCCGAGCGCGGCGATGGCCTTCTCTACGCGCTCTTCCCGGTCCGATCTGGGCACGCCGGAAAGCACGGCATAACGGGCCAGCGCACCGGTGACGCGCCACCACGGCGGAATCGCGACCAACTCGGGTACGTAGGCGATCCCACGCCCTTCGACGAAGCGCCGCGGGGGTTGGCCGTCGATGGTCACGCTGCCCGCGCTCGGGTTCAGGAAGCCGAGCATGAGGTTTACGAGCGTACTCTTCCCCGCCCCGTTAGGCCCCGCGATACCGACGACCTCTCCGGCTTCGAAAGTGAGCGTCATCCTCCTCACGGCCCTGACTGGCTTCGGCGGTACCAAGGACCGGTAGACCTTGCTCACGTTCTGGAGTTCGATCACTCCGGTCTCGCCTCTTGCAGAATCCGCCCGCATCCAGGCACGCCCCCGCGGGGCCCGGCCCAGAGTATACGCGCCGAGCCCGACACCGGGCCAGCGTGAAGCAGCCAGTAGGCCTCACGAACGTCGGCGGCTCAGCGCTGGCGCGACCGGCGGCTTCGCACCTAATTGAGGCCGCCCACAGGAATCGAGGAGCCGTCATGCTAAGCGATGGAACCATCCGCCGTCCCCTACTGACCGCCCTGGTCGCCGTTCTGGCGACGACAGGCCTTCTCCAGGCTCAAAGTCTGGCGCACGCCACGCCCGAAGAGGTCGGGATGTCGTCCGTGCGACTCGAGCGCCTGACCGATGCGCTCCAGGGGTACGTGGATGCCGACCGGCTCTCCGGTGCGGTCGCCATGGTGCTGCGGGGCGGCAAGGTCGCGTACCTCGAAGCCGTGGGTGCTCGGGACGTCGAAGCGCGCGCTCCCATGGAAGAGGACGCGATCTTCCGGATCGCCTCCCAGACCAAGGCACTGGTGAGCGTCGGCATCCTAGCGCTTCAGGAGGACGGTGCGCTCCTGATCTCGGATCGGGTGGAGAAGTACCTACCCGCGTTCGCGAATCATAAGGTCGCGGTGCGGCGCGGGGGCGGGGACCACGATGTCGTCGACGGAGACCGACCGATCACGCTTCGCGACCTGCTCACCCATACGGCCGGGATCGGCTACGGCGGGGGCCCGGGCGCCAGCGCCTGGGGTGAGGCGGGCATCCAAGGATGGTATTTCGGGCACCTGGATGAGCCCGTGCGCGCCACGGTCGATCGTATCGCCAAGCTCCCGTTCGATGCCCAGCCCGGCGAGCGGTTCGTCTACGGATACAACACGGACATTCTCGGTGCCGTCATCGAAGAGGTCTCCGGCATGACGCTCGAGGGTTTCCTGACGTTCCGGATCCTCGAACCCCTGGGCATGAAAGACACGCACTTCTACTTGCCGGGAGACAAACGCGGGCGACTGGCCGCTGTCTACAATCAGGGCGCCGACGGCTCGATCGTGCGCGCCCCGGACGGGCCCGGCATGCAGACACAGGGACAATACGTCGACGGACCTCGCGTAAGCTTTTCGGGTGGAGCCGGGCTTCTTTCAACGGCGGCTGATTACGGACGATTCCTTCAGATGATGCTCAATGGAGGAGAATTGGGCGGGGCGCGCATCCTGTCTCCGACGACCGTGGCGCTGATGACCGCCGACCACATCGGGCATCTGGGCATTCGCACCGGTGCCGGCGTGACCTTTGGACTCGGATTCAGCGTGCGCACCGATGTGGGAGCGGCGGGCGAAGCCGGGTCGGTGGGGGACTACGGCTGGGGCGGCGCGTACCACTCGACGTACTGGGTCGATCCGGTCGAAGATCTCGTCGTCGTGTACTTCACCCAGCTCATCCCCGCGCGCGGCCTCGACGACCACGCCAGGCTGAGGGCCCTCGGTTACGCGGCAATCATCGACAGTCGAGCAGGAGCTTAACCCCTCCACGTCCGGTAGCACGTAGTCGAGAATCGCCGCGTCCGGGGCCTTCGACGACTTCGATGGTCGCGACGACGGCAGCCTGGCGGTCATGGCTCTCGTGGCCATGGGCGTCGTCGCCGGGCTGGTGATCTCGCGCGCGGGCGCCACGCTGGTATCAGGCATTCTCGTTGGCGTCGTCACGCTCGACCCGGCGCGGGCGCTCAGGGGGGACTAGTCCAAGCTGGCGTGCCCGAGGCCCACGCCCTAAGGTGCGCACATGACTACGCTACGCGGTGCCTCGGTCCTCGTGTTCGCCCTCTTGGTGAGCTGCGCTCCCCCCGATACCGACGCCGTGGCCTATGTCGGGGCCACGATCTGGGATGGGACCGGGTCCGCGCCGATCGCCAACGCCACGATGGTCGTGGACGGCGGCCGCATCATCGCCATCAGCAGCGATGGAAGCGTGCCTCGCGGCGCCGAGGTCGTGGAACTCATGGGCAAGTTCATTATGCCCGGCTTGATCGACACGCACGGGCACGTAAGCGGCCGTTGGGCACCGCAGTCGGTCACGGACGAGTCGGACCGCATCAGGGGGGACTTGGAGCTCTTCGCCAAGTACGGCGTCACGACCGTGAACAGTCTGGGCGACGGGGCCGCGGTCATCGCCGTTCGCGACGCGGCCGCCCCGATGGACGGTCGCGCGAGACTACTCGCGGCGGGCGCCGTCATAGGAGCCGGCGACCCAGCAGAGGCGCGAGCGGCGGCGACAGCCAATGCCGATGCCGGCGTCGATTGGCTGAAGCTCCGTGTCGATGACAACCTCGGCACGGGAGAGAAAATGCCATGGGACGCCGTGCAGGCGGTCCTCGACGTAGGCAGAGAACGGGGCCTCCCGGTCGCCACCCATCTCTTTTATTTGGAGGACGCGAAGCGGTTGCTCGAGATGGGCACGGGCATGGTCGCCCACTCGGTGCGTGACACCGATGTCGACGACGCCTTCATCTCCGCACTCAAAGAGAGCGGTGTGTGTTACGTGCCGACGCTCACGCGTGAATTGAGCACGTTCGTATATGCGGACCGGCCGGATTTCTTCGATGACGACTTCTTCACCGAGCTCGCCGACGAGCAGGAGGTCGCGCGAGTGAGCGCTCCGGCATTCATGGAGCGCATGAAGGAGAGTCGGGCGGCGGCCGGTTATCGTGTGGCGCTCGCCCAGGCGCTGCGCAATCTGAAGGCGCTCGTCGACGCTGGCGCTCCCGTCACGTTCGGGACAGACGCTGGCCCGGCCGCGCGTTTCCCGGGGTTCTTCGAGCACCTCGAGTTGGCGATGATGGTCGAGGCCGGCATCGAGCCGGAAGAAGCGTTGATCGCCGCGACCAGCCGCGCCGCGGAGTGCTTGGGGATGGACGACGTAGGAAGCCTACAGGTCGGTAAGTGGGCGGACTTCATCGTGCTCGCAGCATCGCCGCTGGAGGACATCAGCAATACACAGACGCTGGAACAGGCCTACGTCGCCGGACGATCGATGCGCTAGCGCACGGCGTCTCCGCGGCGGGTCCAAAAGTCCTTCACTCTGCCTTGGATACGCTGCCGAGGCCCTACACGTTGCGCACCCCCAAGCAGCGGCCGCACCCCCGAATAGGCCGACGGACCCCCGGGGAGCCGGGAACGA
>JAYZBT010000374.1:0-3349 GCA_036338615.1 Gemmatimonadota bacterium | reverse complement strand
ACGGCCCGCCCCTCGATGATGTGACGGATGCCCTCGATCGCTTCGAGAGACACCGGCTGGATCGGATTCGTCAGGTCGAGCAGGCGTTGGTCGGAAACGAGGACGCGACCGCGGAGCAGTTGCTCCAGATCGTATACGGGGGCGCGCTCCCGCCCCGGATGGCCAATTTTGCGACGCGCAGTTTGGCTGCGCTCATGGAGCACGTGCGGGGGCGCGATGGGCGCTGAGAGTGCGGTATTGGCCGCCACCTTCCGGGAGGGGTATCCTCGGGCATGAACCAGGTCGCCTCTTCCGTGTCGTTCGAGTCTCGCGTGACGCCTGTTCCCAGGGCGCTCGTGCTCGAGCTGAGAGAAATCGTCGGCGAGAAGCACGTCATCACCAACCCGGATCGCCTGCTCGTCTATGAGTCCGATGGGCTCTCCGCCTACCGGGTCGTGCCGCGCGCGGTCGTATTGCCGGCGTCGACCGATGAAGTAGCCCGGGTTGTTCAGGTATTGCATACGGCGGGTATCGAGGTGGTGCCACGTGGCGCGGGCACAGGGCTGTCCGGGGGTGCGCTCGCGACGGAGCACGGGGTTGTCGTGGGCACGGCGCGCATGAACCAGATCCTCGAGATCGATGCCGAGAACCGACTCGCGCGGCTGCAGCCGGGGGTGATCAATGCGCGACTGACGGAGGCAACGAAGTCGTTCGGCCTGTACTACGCTCCAGACCCTTCGTCGCAGAGCACTTGTACATTGGGCGGCAACGTAGCGGAGAATTCCGGCGGACCGCATTGCCTCAAGTACGGCGTCACGACTCGGTACGTCACGGGCCTCACCGTGGTGCTGGCGGGTGGACGCGTGGTTCGCCTCGGGGGCCCGGCGGGCGAGCCGTACGCCGCCCTCGACCTGGTCGGGCTCTTCGTGGGCTCGGAAGGCTGCTTCGGGATCGCCACCGAGATCGAGGTGAGGTTGCTGCCGATCACCGAGGGTGTGCGCACCTTGCTCGGCATCTTCGACACCATGGAAGCCGCGGGTCGGGCAGTGACGGCCATCATGGCGTCGGGATTGATGCCCGCCGCGATGGAGATCGTGGATCAGGCCACGATCCGGGCCGTGGAGGCGAGTGTCTTCGCAGCCGGATACCCGGTGGACGCAGGCGCCGCGCTCGTCGTGGAGTTCGACGGTACCGAAGCGGGACTGGACGCGGATGCAGACAAGGCCGAGACGTGTTGCTTCGCCGAAGGCGCGCGGGAGGTTCAGAGGGCGACAGACGCCGCGCACCGCGAGGCCTTGTGGAGGGGCCGGAAGAAGGCGTTCGGGGCCATGGGGCGCATCGCTCCGGACCTGTTGGTTCAAGACGCGACGGTCCCGCGCACCAAGCTACCCGAGGTGCTGGTTCGAATCGCAGAGATCGGCGAGCAGTACGCGCTCGAGATCGCCAACGTCTTCCACGCGGGGGACGGCAACCTCCACCCGAACATCCTGTTCGACCGTAACGACCCGGATCAACTCGAACGGGTGGAGCGCGCGTCCAAGGAGATCATGCAGCTCTGTGTCGACGTGGGCGGCACGATTACGGGCGAGCACGGCGTGGGCGTCGACAAGCGCGACTATATGCCGCTCGTGCACAACGAGACGGAGTTGGAAATGCTGCGCTCCGCCAAGCGCGTCTTCGACCCCGACGAGCTCTTCAACCCGGGGAAGGTCATCCCTGATCCGGTGGTGGAGCCGTGAGCGTAGGCAGTGCGATGCCTCTGGCGGACGTGGTCTCGGCCGAGGCGCTCGTCGAGTCCGGCGGGGAGGGCGGCTCCCGCGTCGCATTCGGGCACCTCGCACTCGGGCGCGAGCCCGACGCGGTCGTCGCCCCAGGGTCCATTGAGGAAGTCGTCGCTCTGTTGGCCTGGGCCGAATCCAACTCGGTGGGGGTGATCCCGGTGGGTACGGGGTCCCACCTCGGGGACCGGCGGCCGGCCGGTCCGTATGTGGCACTCTCTACGGAGCGGTTGAACGGCGTCGAGATCTACGAGCCCGCGGACCTCACGCTCACCGCGAGGTCGGGGACGCGAATGGGCGACTTGGCGCGAGTGGCCGAAGAGCATCGTCAATGGCTCCCGTTCGACCCGATGGACGTGCCCAATCGCACGCTGGGCGGACTCGCCTCCGCCGGGGTGACGGGGCCTCTCTGGGCCGGTTACGGACACCTGCGCAATCACGTTCTCGGCATGACCGTCGTTTGCGGGGACGGGCGCGTGCTTCGGCTCGGCGGCCGGGTGGTCAAGAACGTGGCGGGCTTCGATTTGATCAAACCGATGGTCGGTAGCCGCGGCCGCCTCGCCGTGATCACGTCCCTGACTGTGAGGCTGTTTCCGCTACCGGCGGTCGACAGGGTCCTACTGCTCGAGGGTGCGGAGGCGTCTTCGCTGCTGCCGGCCGCGAGGGCGGTGGCGACCGCGCCGATTTTGCCCGCGTCGGTCGTGCTCTCCGTCTCGGGTGACGCCGGAAGCAGGCTGCTCGTTCGGCTGCACGGTGCCCGCGAGACCGTTGATGCCGATCAGCGCACGCTCGAGTCGCACGCCGGCGTCATCTTCGCGGTGGCGGAGGGATCGCAGGCGACCGAGTGGTTGACCGCCACGCGGGATGCAGGGGCGGATGCCGCCATCCAGCTCTCCCTGCGCGCGCTGCCTGCACAACTCGGCGCCCTCTTGCACGTAGCACGAGGTCCGATGGCCGGCATGAACCAGGAGTTGATGGCGGACGTGATCGAGGGCTCGGTGCGGCTCGCCTGGAGCGGCGCCACGACCGACGCTGCGCTTGTCATCGAAGAGCTGCGTTCCGGGGCCGAGCGCCTGGGCGGTACCGTCACCGTGGACTGTTGCCCCGTCGGGATGGACCCGGTCGCGCGCTCGAGTCGTCTCTCCGCAGACGCCCGCGAGATCGGCGAGGGCGTCAAACGGATCTTCGATCCGGGAGGCGTGCTGCTGTGACTGAGACGCTCTCGACGCTATCCGTGGCCATGGAGGCGCAGCGTGAGCGCTTGCTCCCGTGCGTGCACTGCGGTTTCTGCCTGCCGGCCTGCCCCACGTACAACCGATTGGGCGATGAGGCGGACTCTCCTCGTGGGCGCTTGCATCTCATGAAAGCGGTCGTGGACGGGCGTCTCGACGCCGGTTCGGAGGCCTTCGGCATACACATCGATCGCTGCCTCGGATGCCGAGCTTGCGAGCCCGTTTGCCCCTCCGGAGTCGAGTACGGCACGCTGCTCGAACTCGCTCGAGAGACCATCACCGAGCACCGGCGGCCGGGGATCCTCACCCGGGCTCTATTCTGGATCTTTTCTTCACCGCTCAGGCGGGCTCTGTTCTTCG
>JAYZBT010000373.1:0-6806 GCA_036338615.1 Gemmatimonadota bacterium | reverse complement strand
CCGGAGACTTCGCTCTCGGGGCCGGAGATCGGGCGCGCGCGCTGAAGTACTACGGGCACGCGATCGACGCCTTCCTCGAAGACGATCAGCGCGAGGCCGCCAGGGGTGTGGCGAACAAGCTCATCCGGGTGCATCCGGAGGTTGTGCGCACACTCTGTACGCTGACGTGGCTCGACCTCGGAGCGAGATGCAGGAGCTCGCGGGTGATCGACTATTCGAGATGGCACGCATCGCGCCGCGGGCCGACTGACGCCAGCCGCTAGCGCCGGATCGCCTCGTCCAGCCCATCGAGTAGCAGCTCGACGCCCAAATCCATGACGTGCCCCTGGTTCGCGGCGACATCGAGCCTCGTTTGCACGCCTTGGGACTCGAGGGCCCCGACCGTCGCTTCCGACGCCTCTCTCCAACCGGTGTCGAACTCGCCCACGATCAGCCAGACCGGCTTTCCGACCAGGACGGAGAGCGCTCCGGCGTCGCCGTGGTAACGACCGGGCAGGCCGAGCAGCGTGGCGAAGCGGTCCGGTTCGGCGAGCGCCGCGTGGAACATTCCCCGGCCCCCGTTGGAAGCCCCGACCAACGCCACCTTGGTGGGGTCGTAGTCGAGCTCTGCGTCCATCCACTCGAAGATGGCCGGTATGAGCTCGTCCGCCGTGTCGTCCAGGGAGGACCCGAGCACCGCCGGCGCGACGACGTAGTAGCCCCGCCTCGCGGGCCGCGTGGCCCAATAGCGCCCGATGAAGCTCGAAACCAGGTCTTCGGTGCCCCCACCCCAAGGCAAGGCGAAGAGTACAGGGTGCGGACCGCCGGTTCCGTCCGCCGGCCGCACCAACGCGACGCGGACATTCCCGCCCGACCAGGGCACGTCGAACCACTCGGTTGCGGGCGCCGCGGGGCCGAGGCAGTCGTTCCCGCAGGCGGCGGGTGTGACTGCCAGCGTGAGCAGCGCGACCGGGGCGAGCAGAACCATGGGCAGGGTCTTCTTCACCATGTGCCGAGGACCGGGTTTCGAGTGGCGAGGCGATCGTCAGGAGCGCAATAGGGAAATCCTGATCCAGACTGGCCCGTTCCGATGAGTGCGCCTAGTGTACCCCTCCTTTGTCTTCTGGGTGAGGGGTGGACTCATGTCTTCTCGGGGGATCGCAGGTCGCAGCGGGATGCTGCTCTTCTCGCTTTCCGTGCTTTACGCCGGAACACTGCTCGCGCAGACGACGGATCACTACGCCATCGAGAACGCTCGCATCGTGACCGTTTCGGGGCAGACGATCGAGCGTGGCACGGTCGTCGTGCAAGGGGGACTGATCCAGGCGGTCGGCGCCGACGTCGAGACCCCTCCGAGCGCATGGGTCATCGACGGAATGGGGCTCACCGTCTACCCCGGACTCGTCGGCAGTCTCACGACCGTCGCGATGTCGTCCGAGGATGCGCCGGCCGCGCCAGCCGGGTTCGGCGGTCGCGGCGGAGGCCCTCCGGGGGGCCCTCCCGGGGGAAGGGGAGCAGACCAGAGTCCTCCGTCCCAGGGACCGGAGGACCGACCCGGCACGTTCACGTGGGTCTCCGCTGCGGATCGCCTGGAGCCCGATGAAGATCAGCTCGGCGCCTGGAGGGGCGCGGGCTTCACCACCGTAGTGACCTCACCGAGCAACGGCTTCTTCTCGGGAGACGCCGCCGCGATCAATCTCGCTGGCGAGCGCCCGCGTCAGATGGTCCTCGAGGCCGGGGTCGCGCATCGGCTAAACCTCACGGGTGGTCCCGGACACCGCGGGTACCCCTCCTCTCTCGCGGGGGCGTTCGCTTATGTGAAGCAGTTCATGATCGACGTGAGACACTACCAGCAGGTCAGCGCACGGTACGATTCCGACCCGCGTGGGTTGCAGCGGCCCGAGTACGACCTGACGCTCGAGGCCGCGGAGGGTGTGCGCACCCGGCGGACGCCTTTGCTCTTCCCGGGCTCCACCGCGACCGAGCTGCGCCGCGCGATCGCGACATCGGCGCAGATGGGTGTGCGGCCGATTCTGTACGGCGCGCAGTCGGGGTACGCGATGGCCAGCGAGCTGGCGGCGGCGGGTGCACCCGTGCTCGTGGACGTCGATTGGCCGGCGGTCTCGCGGGACCCAGACCCGGAGGCCGACGAATCGCTCGAGATCCTGCGGCACCGGCTGCTCGCGCCCACGACGCCCGCCAGCCTTCAGGCGGAGGGCGTCTCATTCGGCTTCTACGCAGACAGCGGTCGGGACATCATCAGCGGAGTCCGAGGCGCTGTGGAAGCCGGACTGGATCCGGTCGCCGCCGTGCACGCGCTCACGCTTGGGGCCGCACGAATTTTCGGGGTAGATGACCGCGTCGGTTCCGTCGAGGTCGGCAAGATCGCCAACCTGACTGTGACCGAGGGTGGGCTTTTCGACGAGGACTCGTCGGTGAAGATGGTCTTCGTGGATGGACAGAGGTTCGAAGCGGAGCAGGGCGGTGGGGCGTCGAGCGGCCGAGGGGGGCGGGGTGGCCGAGGCGGTGGACGCGCAGGGGGCGCGGGTGACCGTGGCGCGGACCCAGACGCCGACCGAGCGGCCGGCGACGATGCAGACGACGCTCTGTCCGACAACGAGCTGCGCGCGCTGATCGGCCCCTCCTATCGGGGCCCATACCGGGACGATGCGGTCACGGTCATCCGGAATGCGACGATTCTGACGGTCACGAACGGCACCATCGAAGGCGGTTCGATCCTGATCCGGGACGGCCGGATCGCCGAGGTCGGAAGGGATGTCTCGGTGCCGAGCGGCGCGCATGTGATCGACGCGGAAGGGCAATTCGTGATGCCGGGCATCATCGATGCGCACACGCACATCGCGGGCGGTTTCAACGAAGGAAGCGTGAACGTTTCTGCGATGACCGGGGTGCTCGATGTCATCAATCCCGACGATATCAACATCTATCGAGCGCTCGCGGGCGGCGTGACCGCCGTCAACGTCTTGCACGGGTCCGCCAACCCCATCGGAGGGCAGAACGCGGTCCTGAAGCTGCGATGGGGCGCGGACGGGCAGGGGCTGCTCGTCGAGGGGGCCGGGGCCGGCATCAAATTCGCGCTCGGCGAGAACCCGAAGCGTGGCGGGCAGTATCCGAGCACGCGCATGGGCGTGATGGACATCATCCGTCAGGCGTTCATCGAGGCACAGGCCTACAAGGCCGAGTGGGATGCCTACGCGGCATCGGGTGAACAGGGAATTTCGCCCCGTCTCGACCTCGAGCTCGAGGCGCTCAAGGAGATCCTGGAGGGTGAGCGCCTCGTGCACGCGCACTCGTACCGGGGGGACGAAATCCTGCAGCTGCTGCGGTTGGCCGAGGAGTTCGGTTTCCGGATCGGCACGCTGCAGCACGTGCTCGAGGGTTACAAGGTCGCCAAGGAAATCGCCGAACATGGCGCCGGTGCTTCCACGTTCTCCGATTGGTGGGGTTACAAAATGGAGGCGTACGACGCGATACCGTACAACGCGGCGATCATGGTCGAGAACGGCGTCACGGTCTCGATCAACTCCGACTCCAACGAGGAGATGCGGCACCTGAACCAGGAGGCCGCGAAGACCATCAAGTGGGGCGGCCTCACCGAAGATCAGGCGCTCTCGTTGATCACCATCAACCCGGCGCGCCAACTCGGCATCGACGGGCGCACGGGCTCGATCGAGGTCGGCAAGGACGCGGATCTGGTGATCTTCGATCGCCACCCGCTCGACAATTTCTCGGTGCCGCAGAAGACGTATGTGGACGGCAAGTTGTACTTCGACATCGACGGCGATCGAGAGCGGCAGGCGGCGATCCGCGCGGAGAAAGAGGCGCTTACCAGCAAGCGACGAATCGCGACGGAACAGGAACCAGAATCGGGAGAAGCGTCATGAGGGCTCCTATCTCGCGGGCCGCTCGCCACGTCGTTGCCGCCGCTGTAGTCGGACTGGCCCCGGCTTGGTCGGTGCTACCGGTCGCCGCCCAGCGCACGGCGATCACCGGCGCGACGGTGCACACCCTGGTGGGCGATCCCATACCGAACGCCACCGTCGTCATGGAAGGCGGGCGCATCACGTCGGTCGGGGCCGGGCTGCCGGTGCCCGCCGGCGCTCGGGTCATCGACGCGACAGGCCTGCACGTCTACCCAGGCATGTTCAACGCCTTCAGCCAGATCGGGCTTCAGGAGGTCAACTCGGTCGATGTCACCAACGACCACTCCGAGACGGGCGACTTCAACCCGCACCTGGTTGCGGCGACGGCGGTGCACCCGGCGTCTGAGCGGATCCCGGTCACGCGGGCGAACGGCATCACACACGTGGTATCCGCACCCTCGGCGCGTCCGGGTGGAATCGGCGGTCAGGCGACGGTGGTCAGTCTCGACGGCTGGACCGTCGAGGAAATGCTCATCGCGCATTCCGTGGGCATGGTGCTGTCCTGGCCGGCCCTGGCTACGGGCTTTTGCTCGCCCTTTGGCTGCTTCGGCTCGAACCGACCGTTCAGCGAGTCCGTCGGGGACCGTGACGAAGGCATCGAGCGCATTCGCGGATGGCTGGAGGATGCGCGTCGGTACGCGCGCGCCGCCGCAGCGGCTTCGCCGCCGCCTCGCGACCTGCGCCTCGAAGCACTGGCGCGTGTGACTACGGGCGAGATCCCGTTCCTGGTGCTGGCGGACGGCGCGCGCGACATCACGTCGGCGGTCGAGTTCGCTCAGGAGGAAGGCGTCGAGATCGTAATCGTCAGTGGTCGCGACGCCGCTCAGGTCGGGGACCTGCTCGCACAGCACGATGTCCCTGTGTTGATGCGGGCCACCCAGAACGTGCCGAGCGGAGACGACGATCCGTATTCCCTGACCTTCACAGCGGCCGCCGCGCTCTACGAAGCCGGTGTGCGCTTCGCCATGACCGCTTGGGGTTCATCCGGACCGAACCCGCCCTCGAGGACGCTTCCCTACGAAGCGGCGAATGCGGTCGGCTTCGGCTTGCCGGCCGAAGAGGCGTTCAAAGCGATCACCAAGTATCCGGCCGAGATCCTCGGTCTCGACGACGTGGGCACGATCCAGGAAGGCAGCGTCGCCAACCTGATCGTCACGGACGGAGACCCGCTGCAGATACGAACGCAAATGCGCTATGTTATCATCCACGGGGAGCCTTCCAGCCTGGAGAACAAGCACACGTTGCTCTGGGAGCGCTACCGCGCGAGGCGGTAGCCGACGCTACCGCCCCGCGCTGCCCGTGAGGATCGGGAACCAGGACGTGGGCTCATAGCTGAGAGGGTGACAACGTGGGATTCATTAGCCACATACTGGTAAGCGCGGGGCTGCTCTACGTGGTGGGGCGCTTGGTGGACGGGATCGAAGTACGGGACGGTAAGGCCGCGATCTTCGGTGCGATGGGACTGGGACTGGCCAACGCCTTCGTGCGCCCGCTCCTGATCAAGCTCACACTCCCGATCACATTCATCACGCTGGGCTTGTTCGTATTCGTGGTGAACGCGCTCATGCTGATGCTCGCCGCGGCCTTCGTGGACGGCTTCGAGGTCGAGGACTTCCCCTCGGCGCTGTGGGGCGCGCTCGCGCTCTCGGTTATGAACTTCCTGGTGGGGATGTTCCTGGGGACGTAGTTGCCAGGGCTTCGGCCTTGAATCTACGGTAGATCTCTCGGGCTTCTTCGAACTGGGCGTACACGTGGTCCTGCTCACGCTGTGAGCGCCAGTCGGTCCAGGCCTCGGCCATCTGCTGGAGCTTGTCGATCCACGCGATCGCGTAGTCGGCGGCTGGGGCGGAGCGCACCGGAGCGCCATCGATCACGACCCAGACGGGGTTCGTGAGCGCGAGCCCATAAGCGATGTCCATCGGGAACACTTCGCCGCCCCCGCCCATCACTCGCAGGTGGAACCAGCCCGAGCGCTCCGGGCGGAAGCTCTGCTCGAAATCGAGCGATTTCCGGTCATCCATGAATTCGGCCGTCGCCACGATCTCACCGTTGTAGATCAATTCGGCGCGCTCGAGCGGTGCGATCGAAGTGACGGAAAAGCGCACCGTCACTTCTCCGCCGCCGGAGATGTCCAGCTGCTCTCCGGAGATGCGCCCGTCGACCTCGAAGTCGACGAGCGGCCCGGTCGTCATGAACGCGTGCCCGTCCTTCATGGCTTCGAACCAACCACGCATCGAGAGCTCTCCGTCCGCCGTCTTCACGTACGTTCGAACCGACGCCACCAGCGGCGTCTGCTGCAGATTGCTGATCGAGTCCTCGCCGCCGACGACCGTCACCCTGAGACCGTTGTTCCATACCGCGTAGAGCGGGGGATATCCGTTCTGAGCCGTGGACCACTCGACCGCGTCGGTGGTGCCGAGCGCGGCATCGACCATGAATCCCTTGGCGCCGCCGAGGTTCCCCAGCAGCGGGTCTCCGTTGTAGAACGAGTGCACGTACCCGGTCCACGCGCCCTGCTCCTTCGCTTTCCTGAACATGTCGGTATTGGAAGGATAGAGGCTCTCGATTCCTGTGCCCTCGTAGCCGGTCGTGAAGGGCGAGATGAGGTGGTCACGCATGCCGTACATGAAGACGTGCCCGTAGAACGGTGGGCGGTATTCCTGTCCGACCACGAGCACGCGATC
Organism: Gemmatimonadota bacterium; assembly: GCA_036338615.1. Lineage (GTDB taxonomy): Bacteria > Gemmatimonadota > Gemmatimonadetes > Longimicrobiales > Gaopeijiaceae > UBA1138. The sequence continues at coordinate 199 of JAYZBT010000373.1, read as the reverse complement.
GGGTTGAGAGAGAGGGTGGGGCCCGCCGCCGGGTATGAAGTACTGATAGTCCAGAATGCGGTTGTCCTTGTTCGCGATCTGCTCGAGCACGAGGTCCTGGTCTTCCGCGTCGGACATCATCATGAGGTTCTCGAGCGTGTTGTGGAGATTGCCACCGTAGTTCATGTGCACGTGCGTCGAGGCGTTGAACCACCCCCTC
>JAYZBT010000372.1:0-9630 GCA_036338615.1 Gemmatimonadota bacterium | reverse complement strand
TCACCGGTCGGCCCATGAAGTCGGTCACGTAGTGGCGCCGCGTGCCCACAGCGGCGGCCCCCGGAGGCGCCTGTTCCGCGTCTCGTAGATTGGGCTGCCACTCATGCTCGAGGCGGACGTCGTCCATGTAGGCAAAAACGTCGGCCACCGCGCGTTGAATGAAGATGCTGTCGCTGTGTCGAACCGTCGCCATTTGCCTTCCCGTAGTGCTCTGAGCAAGTATCGCTGGAACGACTCGGGCGTAGTAGAGTGGTGGCCTGCCCACTACCTCGTATCCATTCGATTGTGACGCATATGACGACGAAGCTTCACCAGATCTTCCCCGGCCCGCGTGGCTCGCTCGGCCGAGCCGCCGCAACTGTGCTTGCATGCCTGACCTTGCTCACGGTTCCGCTCGGCGCCCAGGACCGGCTGAAGGGCATGCCCGGGTATGACCGCTTCACGGAGATGGCTCCCCAGATGGCTCGCTCCCTCGTTTCAGGGGCCGTTCGCCCGGTGTGGGCGGAGGACGGGAAGAGCTTCCAGTACACGCACGCCGGGACGGCCTACCGCTTCGATGTCGCGAGCGCGACGTCGTCCGTCGATCCGGCGCCACCGAGCGGTGGGCGCGGTGGGCGCGGTGGACGCGCGCGCGGGCGTCAGTTCGTGGAGGCGGAGTCACCGGACGGCAGCTACAAGGCGTTCTACCGCGACCGCAACCTCTTCGTGAGTCGCGCGGACGGCACGGAGGAACGGACGATCACGAGTGATGGCAGCGCAGAGCATCGCATCAAATACGGTACGGCGAGCTGGGTGTACGGCGAGGAGTTGGGCCAGATCACAGCGATGTGGTGGTCACCGGACGGCTCGAAGCTCGCCTACTACCGGTTCGACGAGAATCCGGTACCGGATTTCTTCATCGAGATGGACCAGACGAAACTCCAGAGTTCGCTCGACGTAGAGGCGTACCCCAAGGCCGGCGTCGACAATCCGGTCGTCGACCTCTTCGTATACGATGTCGCGACGGGCTCTTCGACGCTCATCGACGTGCGGGACGGTCTGCCATTCACAGACGACGTGGTCGGACACTATGTGTACCGCGTCGGCTGGTCACCGGACGGTTCGGAGATCACGTTCAACCGGGCCAACCGGCGCCAGAACATCACGGAATTCACGGCGTGCGCCCCGGGCAGCGGCGCTTGCCGGGTGGTCGTGCGCGAGCAGTGGCCGGCGAGTTGGGCCATGAACCGCCCGTACCAGAGTTTCCTGGAGGACGGCGAGCGCTTTCTCTGGATGTCCGAGCGCAACGGGTTCCGGAATTACTACCTCTACAGCTTCTCCGGGGAGCTGCTCGCCACGCTCACCAACCACGACTTCGATGTCGCCAACGTAGCGCGCTTGGACGAGTCGGAGGGCGTGCTGTACTACATGGCGCGCAGCGGTGACAACCACATGAAGCTGCAACTGCATCGCGTGGGGCTGGACGGGAGTGGCGACCGGCGGCTCACCGACCCCGCGTTCAACCACGGGATTACGTTCTCACCGGACGGCGAGCACTTCGTCGACGTGGCCCAGACGCACGATCAGCCGCCCACCTCGGTGTTGCGCGACGTGCGCGGGAATCAGCTCGCCGAGATCGCGACGAGCGATCTGTCTCGCTTCGACGAGTTGGGGTTCAAGCGCGTCGAGATGTTCACCTTCATGGCCGCCGACGGCGTAACCGAGCTTCACGGCATGCTGCACAAGCCGTCGAACTTCGACGCGAGTCGCAACTATCCCGTGCTGGTCGCGATCTATGGGGGACCGGGTTCGAGCGAAGCGCGGGAAACCTTCACCACCCCGCATCCGTTCACGGAGTACGGCTTCCTCGTGGTCCGGATGGACGGCCGCAACTCCGGTGGTCGCGGCAAGGAGCTGCTGGACGCGATCTACATGAAGCTGGGCGTGACCGAGGTCGACGATCAGGCTGCCGGTATCCGATCGCTTTGGGACCGTCCGTACTTCGACCAGAGCCGCGTCGGAATCTTCGGTACGTCCTACGGAGGGTACGTGTCCGCGCTGGCACTGCTGCGTCACCCAGACGCGTTCCAGGTCGCATCGGCGTCTTCACCCGTGACCGACTGGCGGCACTACGACACCATCTACACCGAGCGGTACATGTGGACCCCGCAGGGCAACGAGGCGGGCTACGATGCCGGATCGGCGATGACCTATGCCGCGGATCTGAAGGGCCGTCTCATGCTCTACTACGGAACCGCGGATAACAACGTGCACACGACGAATACGATGCAACTCATCGCAGCGCTCCAGCAGGCGGGGAAGAGCTTCGAGGTTCAGGTCGGCCCCGACCGCGGGCATTCCGGCATCAATCAGGACCGCATGATGGAGTTCTTCATCGAGAACCTGGTGGTGTCGCCGGTCGTCTTCTAGGAGCCTCGCTAACTCGGCAACACGGTGAATTCGTGGAGCACCTGCCCTGCTTGGCTCACGAATTCGACGGTCGATCGGTCTGGTCGCACCGTCAGGCGGCCGTGACCCGAGTCCGCCCAGTGCCTTCGGTATCCCGTAATGTCGCGCCCGAACTTCCAGGGGGCGCCGCAGCTTCCCGGCATGGTGTAGTGGACGCCGTCCACGACCTCGTCCACGAAAACGTGGTCGTGTCCGTGGAAGAAGATCTGCACACCTAGATCCTGCATCATCTCATGGATCAACCGCTGTTCGCCGACCTCAGCGGCCCGAGCGCCGCCACGGCCGTACAGGGTCTCCGTCTCGTTGGCGGCGTTGCCCCCCACCGCGTGGTGGCAACAGATGAACTTGTAGGGGTGATCGGAGGTCCGTAGAACGGCTTCCATCCAGGAAAACTGCTCTGCCCCGAGCGTCCAGTCCTCGACGACGGTGACGTCGTCACGCGCGGACGCTTTCTCCCCAGACGGGGTGGTGTACGACTGGACGTTGAGCATGACGAACAGGACAGACCCCCAGTCGAATGCGAAGTAGTCCTCGTTGGGGCTGCCACCCTGTCCGTACGTGCGGTCGTCAGGGTTCGGCGTGTACCTGTGACGCACTGCGGTGACCCGGGCTGCGCTGTCCGCGGGCACCTTTCCTGATTCGCCCTCCCAGTTCCCGATCAAGCCGAAGTGGGGGCAGGACATGCTGAGCGGGGCCAAATGCCGTCGGTACATATCGTAGGCCCGCGTTGCCCCGACATCGTCCAACTGAGGGCTGTTCCGGGACGTGGGCCACGCGACGTTGTCCCCCAAGGCCAGGACGAAGTCCGCGCGCTCCCGCCGCACATTGCGAACCACCTCATCGAGCACTTCGATCGGCCGATTTCCTTCGATGAACGTGCCCGTGTGCGCATCGGTCATCAGGGCAGCCGTGAAGCCCGTCTCACCGGTGCGCTGGGTCGTGAAGGTCCCGGTGGCGACCGCGGCAGGATCGCCGCCCTGGGTGGCCATCAGCACCTGGTATTCATAGCCCGAGCCGGCGGCGAGGTCCTGCACATTCCAGTTCAGGAACTCTCCCGCGCTCACCGACCGTGCTTGCTGGACGTCCATCCAGGAATTCGGTCCGCTCTCTTCTCTACTTCGGATCTGGAGCGAGGCCCGCGCATCCATGTGGCCGTTTTGAGCGGTCACTAGGATCGAACTCGTCGTGGGCCTCGCGAGGAAGGGAAGCAGCGAAAGCGTCGGCACGACCTCGGCGCGCAGGAGTTCCCAAGGCACGCCCAACGCGAGGGCGCTCGAAACACCCGTCAGGAAGGACCTGCGCGATACACCTCTATGCCATGGGCTCATCGGACGCTTCCGGTTTGAGGTCGGGCCAGCTTACCGTCGTACGGCACGGAGAGCTAGCGCCTTCGAGGGCGAGGCGGGGCATCTGAAACAGCAAGGCCAGCACGCACGGAGATGTCGCGAATGAGCGCGGTATCATCGAACGAGCCGAAGCCCACTCCGCCGCCCCCGAGCGTCCGGTCCACCGCCGTCAGCGCCGGTGTCCGCGCTCCATCCACGTAGACCTCGATTCGCCCGGTCGACGGGTCGTGCTCAAGCCGGACGCGGTGCCACGAACGGTCCGCGAGTTGAGGAGTCGCGGTCCCATCGTCGATGCGGCGCCGATCCGCTTCGTCGACGATGAAGATCCCGTTGTGCACATCGTCCGTGATGCCCGAGAGGTGCAGGTAGTAGAAGCGACTCGGTGACTGGTATCCGAAGATCACGAGCACATCCGCGCGGGTGACCGAGGGGTCGGCCGTCGAGCGAAGTTCGGCGTCGATCGTGGCGTAGGTGAAGGCGCGGTCGCGAAGCAGCGCGATCGCCCCTGGGCGCCGAATTGCGCCGCCCGGCACCGCAGCAGCCGTGAGCATGAGAGCGCCGTCCGCCACTTCCCACTCACCCGATCCATCCGAGCGCCACTCCTCATCGAAGTCGCCGGTCAGCTCCGGCCGGACCGTCATCTGGGCCCTCTGGCCGGTGAGCCGCCGTATCGCGCCGTCGGCCTTGGTGAGAACGTGGAGTTCGCCGTCGGGGTCCACACCGAAGTGGAGGTCGACGCGGTCGATGCCCACCAGCGTACGAAGGGACACCGCCGAGCCGTCGCTTCGAGTCAGCGACAGTTCCTGAAGCGGCACCGGGCCGTCGCCGAGGTCGGCGATGTCGAAGTGGAAGAGGCGGCCGGTGCGGATGTCCCCGAACACGTAGTGCCCGTAGAGATCCGGGATCAGCTCCCCGCGATAGACGGATCCGCCCACCGCCGCCCGGCCCTCGTCGTGATCGTACTGGGCGACCGGGTCGGTGAAGTCGGTCTCGCGACCGCCAGCGGGGAGGGGATACACCGAGGGCCGGTCCGTTGGATCGAAGCGAAACGTGCCCTCCCGCGTCGGGAAGCCGTAGTGCGCACCCGCCACGCCCACGTTGATCTCCTCGATGTTGGTCTCCCCGATCTCGCTGATCAGCATGACGCCATCACCGCCCGCGTCCCAACTCAATCGATTCGGATTGCGGAAGCCCAGTGCCCAGATTTCCCCCAAGGCTTCCGGGTCGTCATCCGCGGCCCATGGATTGTCGTGTGGGATGCCGTAGGCGCCGTTCGCCGCATCGTCACCACTCGGGTCGAGCCTCAGGATGGTCCCGAGCGCCGAAGCCGGGTGGCCCGAGTTGTCGGAGATCTGCGCGTCGACGCTGCCGCCTTCACCCACCCCGACGTACAGCAAGCCGTAATCCGGCGTACCAGGCGTTGCGAGTGGTTTGAAGGTGATCTCCTGAATCCCGTGGATGGTTCCAGGGAACTCGATCCTGAGCAGCTCGCGGTGCGTTCCCGAGAAAGCATCCGCGAGTGGATCGTCGGCGTCCCACTCCGTGATCACACCCTGAATTACGGGCTCGACCGTATTCGGGCCGGCCAGGTCCGGGGCGGCGACACCGACGGACTCGGTGTGCACCGTGTACAGGAGTCCGTTGGATGCGAAGTCGGGGTGGAAGGCGAACGATCCGAATCCACTGCCCAGGCCTGGGGCGTCCACGAAGGCCGGCATCTCCGCCGACACGTGCAAGTAGGTCGCGACAGAACCGCCCTCGACGACGTAGAGACGGCCCCGGAGGTCGTTCACGAACTGCCGATCCGTGCCGTCCGGGGCGAATCGGAGGTGGTTGATGCGCGCCCGCGGACCGCGGTCGGAGCTGGCCGGGAAACGCAGGTGATCTTCGATCACCACCGCGATGTGGGACCTGGTGATCCGGCCAGGAATGGGATCCACGACCGGCTCGCTGAGTTGGGCGCTCGCTCCGTCCGCGCAGAGCAGCCCGACGGCGAGCAGCCATCCACCCGACGTGCGAGTGCTCACGACTGTGCCAACCACCGCAGGCGATCGGCAGCGGTCTCCGCGTCGATCAAGGCGCCTGCAAGTGCTGCGCTGCGGGCCACTAGCCAGAAGTGTTCGGCCGAGCGAGCGAGGTCCTCGCGATTGACGAGCATCGTGTTGTCCTGCCAGCCGTTGAGCCAGCTGATGAACGCGAGCCCGGCTTTGTAGTGACTCGTCGGCTCCTCGAACACCAGGCGGCCCAGTTCTTCGCACGGTCGCATGATGTCGAGATAGGCTTCGACTTCACCGTGTGCCAGGAGCTTCAGCGCCAAGCCGGCCGGTTCGGCGATGCCATCGAGGATGCCGAGCAGCGCGTGGCTGAAGTCGCCGCTGGGCAGCGGTGCGCCACCGAAGTCGGTTCTTCCGGTGATCGCCGGGGTCGTCTGCGGCGGTGCACCGGGGTCACCTCCCAGAATCAGGCGCGCGAAATTGAAGTCGTCGCCGGTGAAGACGACTTGCTCGCGTTCGGAAATGCGCCGACGTACGCGCAGCTCCAACGCATCGTCGAGCAGCGATAGCTTGCAGCCACGCACCTTCTCAGGATCGTGATCGAGGATGGCGTCGAAGCTGTCGGCGGGGAAATAGCCCGCCAGATTCGGCGCGAACATTTCTCCGAGCCAATGCAGCAAGATCGGGCCGTCGAGTTGATCGATGATCGCCCGATAAACATCGACGTATCGGTCCCGGTCCGCGCCGGTTTCCGTCAGGTAGGCGAGCGGAAGTAGGATCACGCTGCCGCCGCACTCCTGGATGAGATGGGCTTGTTCGACGACGCCGTCGACGAGCTGCGTGGTCGACCCGACGGTAGCCAAGTGATCGACCCCGGCTCCGGCGATGAAGCCGTGCTCGAGGTCGAGGGCCCCGCACTCGCGGATCAGGCGCTCGGCGCTCGGCCACCCCAGGAAGAAGCGCTGCGCGGTGTCCATCGCCTCGGCGATGCCGAAACCGCGGGCATCGAGGCGGCGCCGAAGCTCCATGGTGCCCAGCCAGTCGATGCTCTCGGCGATTGCTTCGGGGGTGCCCGGACGATCGAGGCGATGGTCGAGCTGTGCGTAGTCCGTCCGCATCACGACGTGCACCGCGGCGTATGCGCGGCGCGAAGGTGCCGCGTTGCCGAGCGACTCCAGTCGCGCGCGGTGCCCGTCGAGCTGCCCGTCGTCGATGGTGAGCGGCCCGCCGGGGGCGTCGACGGTGATGCGCATTCGTGTGCTACCCGTTGGGGCCGAAGTAGGTGTCGATGTAGCCCGGGCCGTACTGCATCATGTACCAAGCGAGGAAGACGAACATGAAGACCGTGATCGCCAACATCGCCCAGAACCACACGCGGCCGCGAAGACCGCGCACCAGGTCGTCGCCCATGTAGTTCCCGTTGCGCTGCAGGAGCGTGAAGCCCAGGTAGGCTGCTGGCAGGAACAGGCCCGAGAGGATGTTGGTGGGCACGGCCAGCCACAACAGCTTGCTCCAGAGTACCGGTCCCAGCACGCCGGGCGTTGGGATCAACATCGCCAATTGGTACTTCCGCGATCCCACCTCCCAGCCGAACAACTCGGAGGCGACGAAGCCGCAGGTGAGCATTTGCAGCGAGATCGAGCTGAGCGCCATGCCGATGAGGCCGAGGTCGAAGATGCTGCGACCGAGCTTCGGACCGATGACCGTGGCGAGGGACTGCGCGGCGTCGACCGCACCGATCGAATCACCAGCGAAGTCGTCGTAGAGCGTATTCGCCGACGCGATCACGATGAGGCCGGTGGCCAGCACGTATGGGATCAGCATGCCCACATAGAGGTCGAAGCGAGCCAAGCGTCGGTGCTCGCGCCCCCAGCCGCGCGCCAGCAGGCTGTACGGGTAAAGGAACAGCATGTTGACGCCGACCGCCGCCGACAGTCCACTCAGGACGAGCGTTACCGCCGCGACGCCTTCCCGGCTGTCCGGCAGCTGGAAGGTGAAGCCCTCGGCCACGCCCGACCAATCGACGCCGGTCTTGAACACCACGTATCCGAAGCACAGCACGATGCCCCAAACCATGTACTTCAGGAGTCGCTCGTAGAGCCGCACCCACGTCGCCGACTTGCCGTACAGGAGCGACAACCCGACAGCCCACGCCAGGATCACGAAACTCATGTACTGCGGCTGCCACGTCTGATTGAAGGCGGCGCCGATGTCGACGAGACCCGCGGAAGCCAGCGAGTATTGCGGAAAGTGCCAGATGATGGACGACATCAACGCGCCGATCGCCCATGCCCATGCCAGAGGCTTCCCCGCGAAGCGGGCCATCGCATCGAACGGACGCATGCCGGTGGATAGCGTCTGATGGGAGACCGCCGTCAGCATGACGATGCCGAGCAGCATCGCGGTCGGCGCCACCCACAGCAGCTTGTAGCCGAACGCGGCGCCTGCGCCGAGCGAGGCGATCGCGGTGCCACCACCGAGCGTCATGGCGCTCTGCATGTAGCCAGGGCCGCTGAGCTTCAGGAAGGCCCGGGTGCGCCGAAGTGGGGACGCGCCGTCGAGTTCGGTGAGAAGTTGCTTCTCCGCGGCGAGCGCTTCGGGATCGGGTGGGTGCGACATGCGTAGGCCGCGTTGCATCTCGCGGAGTCGATCGCCGTCCATGTTGCGCTCGCTCATCGTTGGTCCTTCTTGATCTGCTTGAGTCGCTCGGCTTCCGGCGTGCCCTTGTAATAGGCGTCGAGCGGGTAGCAGCCACTGACCATGCCGTTTCGCGGCGCGGTCGTGCAGTCGCTGAAGGTCCGACAAATGCGCCGTTTCTCCAGGGTTTTGCTCTCGAGTACGTCCTTGGCGAGATCCGGATAGACGAGCGACATGCGACCGAGGCCGACGACGTCGACGTGGCCGTTTCGGACCTCGTGCTGGGCCACATGAGGCAGATACTCCTGCAGGTAGCTGTAGCCGGTCCCGACGATGACGAGGTTGGGAAAGGCCGCCTTGGCCCGCCGCGCGCAGTCGAGATGAGCCATGACGCCCAGCAGGGGGTCTTCTGGCGGTAGGTAGCCATCGCTCGGGGGATACGCCGCGGGCCGCTGCAGATGGGGACAGTAGTAGGGCGAGCCGAGCGTCAGGTTGACGAGTCGGATGCCGAGACTTTCGACCAACCCGAGAAAGCGCAGTCCTTCTTCGAAATCGAAGCGGCGCGGGTCGTCGGCATCGACCCCGAATCCGAGGTCGTACGGTACGTGCCGCTGCCAGTCGGCGGCCTCCCCGAGGCGGGTATCCGCGTTGGCGGTGTGCGGAAAGACGTCGACCAGTGAGACGCGTACGCCGATGTCGAGCCCGGGACTGCTCCCGCGGATGCCTGCGACGATGCGACGAAACAAGCGCGTGCGGTTCTCGAAGGAGCCGCCGTAATCGCCTGCGCGCCGGTGGGCACCGAGCAGCTCGTGCAGCAAGTACCCGTGGCAGCACTTGACGTCCACGAAGTCGAAACCGGCGCGCTTCGCCGTCTCGGCGGCGTGCACGTAGTTGTGGGCGATGGCCTCGAGGGCCGCATCCGTGAGTAGCGCGGTGCCGCCGTCGACCGCGTACTTGTGCTCGAGCGGCGGGTGGCGGTAGGCGATGCGTGGTTCGAGCGGCCCCTCCGGACGAGCGAAGCGCCCGGAGTGCGTCAATTGCAGGCCGATGTAGAGGTCGTCGGTCTGGAGCCCTTGCTCTCGATGGCCAGCGCGGACCTCGGCGATGAGGCTCTCGAGATCTCCGACGACGTCGACGTCGGGGTTCCAATAGACCTGCGTGGGGTTGGCCCTCCCGTCGGCCTGCACCGCGACGGCCTCGCCCCC
>JAYZBT010000371.1:0-9045 GCA_036338615.1 Gemmatimonadota bacterium | reverse complement strand
GGTGGGGTATGCAGCGTCCGGACCTCATGCGCTTCAACCGTGTGGAGGGCCTCTCCGTGGGCATTCGCGGCCAGATACGGCCCCGCACCCGGCTTGGACCGTTGTCTCTGACGGCCACTGGTCGACTCGGATACGGCGATCTGGAGCCCAACGCGCGCCTCGACATCGTGAGCGAGACCATCGAGCGACGGCTCACCTTCAGCGTCTTCCGTGAGTTGGCGGCGGTCGATGAGGACGCCCGCCACCTCGGCTTGGGCAACTCGCTGCTCGCCGCGATCGCCGGTCGCGACGACGGTGACTACTACCGGCGGTCGGGGGTGTCCCTCGAGTGGACCCCGCCCCAGTCGGAGCGCCGAGATCTGCGCGTCAGGGGCTTTGCGGAGTATCAGCGAGGAGCCGCGTCCGCGATCGACCACGCGCTCTTCAAGCTCGGCAACGACGCCTTCCGGTTCCGGGAGGGCCTCGTGGCCGATAAGGGTTGGCTGTACGGAGGCCAGATCGAGCTGACCCCTTGGTGGGGTTCCGACCCGAACCTTGTGCAGGGCGGCCTCGAGTTCAGGGCCGAGGCGGCCACCGGCGATTTCGAGTATGCCCGCGGCATGTTGGTGGCGCGCCTGGCGGTCCCCCTCCCAGCGGACATCCACCTCGGGATCGAGGCCGGCGCCGGAACGAGCCGGGGGGACGTGACCATGCAGCGACTGTGGCATGTCGGTGGTCCGTCGTCCCTACGCGGGTATGACCCGCGCCGACTCACGGGAACGAGCTTCGGCAGGGCGCGCGGCGAGCTGGCGCGTGCGTTCTCGTTCGGGGCGCTCTCGCTCTTCTCGGACGTCGGGTGGGCAGGGGAGTACGAGAGCTACCGCTTCGAGGACGCGCTCTACTCTGCCGGGGCCGGCCTGGCGATCGTGGACGGTCTGATCCGGTTGGACGCAGCGTGGGGGCTCCGGAAGCCGCGCACGTTCCGACTCGACCTGTATCTCGACGCGATTCTCTAGCCTGCGGTGCCGCCTGCGGTGCCGCCTGCGATCCTAAGCGGTCTCGCGGACCCTGTGCGCGCTCGAACTCGAGCCCGACGACTGAATCGAACTGGCGATCGCGTGGAGCAACTCGGCCTTATCGATGGGGTTGCAGCAGCGCCATCGAAGGAGGTGGCCAAGGCCTCGATAACGGATGCCCTCCGCACGGGCTTTCCGAGGAAGGACGCCACTCCAAGTTGCTCGGCGCGCGCGCGTGGTGGTGTCCTGAACGTCTGCCGAGACCACGATGAAGGGGGTATTCCATCCCTCTTCCTGCAAGGCTTCGATCATGTCCAGACCGTTCATTTCCGGCATCAAGAGGTCGGTGATAATGCAATCGGGCTCGTGCTGGATCACGGCGGCGAGCCCCTCACGGCCGTTGTCCGCGGCGAGAACCTCGAGGCCCGCCTCTTCGGCGATAGACCCGATCAACGATCACTGAAAGTTCGAGTCATCGACAATCAGGACTGTCGACATGCACGCGTCGGTCGAAGGAGTCGGACTAGGAGTGCCTTTTCTTAATGTAGACACCAGGCCCCGACTACTTGAGCGTTCTCACGAAGATCCGATCGAACAGACGCGGCCGCTGGTCCCGCTCTCTCCTCCCGAACAGATTCTTTCCATGAAAAACTCCAGGCGTTGGACGCTACCGCGCGGGCGGTTCGCTTCTCGGTCGTTACTCGTAGCTCTCGTCGCCCTGGTCGCGGCGTGCGAGCCCGCGGAGCCACCTTCAGCCCGACCGCGAGACGGGCTCCTGACGGATGCGACCTTGCAAGGCGTGGTCGATCTCCAGGTTCAACGGGACGGAGCGGCGCTCACCGAGATGCTGACGCACCAGCGGGCGGACGTACGCGCCCGTGCGGCCCTCGCGCTCGCTTCCGTGCAGGCTCCGGAATCGCTGGAGCCGTTGCTGGCAGCACTGCAAGCCGACCCGGACGGATCCGTGCGCCGGGACGCTGCCTTCGCGATCGGACAGTTGGGGATTTCCTCGTCCGTCCCAGGACTGGCGACCGCGCTCTCTGGAGAAGCCGAGTCGGCGGTGCGTGACCGAATCCTCGAGGCGCTGGGCAAGATCGGATCTCCCGAAGCCGCGAGCGCGTTGCTCTCAGCCGAGGTCGGCGGGACGGAAGAGGGGCGGCGGGCGCTGGCCCTATCCGTCAACGGCGCGGTGAAGGGGGTGCGCAGCCAAGATGCCCAGGAATTCCTCCTGGCGCGTCTCTCCGATCCGGACCCGGAAGTGCGCGCGGGCGCCGCATACTTCTTCGGACGCCAAGCGGATGCATCCGTCTGGTCGGTCCGTGCATCCCGCATTCGAGAAGCGCTCCGTGGATACGATTGGGACGATCCAGCCGCGATGTACCTGGTGCAGGCATTGGGGCGGATCGGGGAGGCCTCGGATACCGAGCGACTTGCCGACTGGGCAGCATCCGCGACCGACTGGCGGACCCGGAGCAACGCGATGGCTGCGCTCGTGGGTCGGGAGCTGGAGTCGACCGCGAGGGACGCTCTTTTGGCCGGTCTCGACGATCCCGAGGAGCACGTGGCCATGAACGCGGCCACGACCCTCGCGGGAAGTGCTCAGCCGCCGTCCGTACTGGGCAGCCTCGAGGGCTGGATCGAGCAGAACCCATCCCGCCTCGTCGCCATCGAGCCGCTCATGGTGCTGCTCGCGAGACAGAACGAGCGCGAGTTCGTGCTGGCCTGGCTCGACGATCTCGACTCGACGGACGAGGTCGGCTGGAGAGTGGGATTGGCGGCCATCGGCTCCCTCAGCGGACGGGAGGCGCTGGAGCGTCTGCAGGTCGCGTTGAACTCGCCCTCCGAGTCCGTCGCGGGGTCTGCCGTGGCGGCGATGAGCCAGCGTTGGGCCACGGACAAGCGGGACCCTCAGTTGCGCGGGCTCTACTTCGAGATCTTCTCCGCTGCCCTGCAAAGCGGGAACTCTCAACTCGAGTTCACCGCGGGCCAGGTGCTCACGGACCCGCTGCTCTTCTCTCTCGGGAGTCGGCAGCTGTTGGTCGACGCCTACCAACAGCGTTTGGCCGAGAACGAACCCCGTGAAGCCGCGGAGTTCTTGAGGCTGATCGCGCTGACGGACGCTCCGGGGGCGGAGGGTCTTCTGAGGGAGGCGCTGGGGCACAGTGCGGCGGTGCTGCGCACGATCGCCGCGAGCGGGCTCGAACGCCTCACCGGCGAGCGCGTGGAGATCCAGGCTGAGGGGGATGAACCCGAGGCTCGGCCTAGTTCGGCCGATCTCGCGTACGACCCGACGATCATCGACTGGGCGTACCTGGCGACGATCGGGGCGAATCCCCGGATTGCGTTCGCTACGAACCGCGGTCGAGTCGTGATGGAACTCGACACCGAGCAGGCACCGCACGCCGTGCAGACGATCACGCGGCTCATCCGGGAAGGACGATTCGACGGTGTCCCCTTTCACCGCGTCATCCCGAACTTCGTCGCCCAGGGTGGGGACGTGGATGGAGGCACGGGGCGTGGCGGGCCGGGTTTCCAGATCACGAGTGAGTTCAACGAGCTGCCCTATGTGCGCGGCGCGATCGGCCTGGCGAGCGCCGGCAAGGACACGGAGGGCTCGCAATTCTTCCTGGCACATACTCGGCTCCCGCACCTCGACGGCGGCTACACGGTCTTCGGCTGGGTGATCGAGGGCCTGGGGGCGATGGACAACATCATGCGCGGCGACCGCATCATCACCGCTTCGCTCATGTCTGGGGGGCCGGCGCAATAAAACAGTGACGCGTCCGGGAGCTTCTCGCACCATTTGTCACTAAACACTGTTACGCCCTCGTGGCTTCTATTTCTTGACCATGTGGGCGGTGTTCTTTACGGTGTTTACATGTCATATCAGAGAGAAAAGATCCTGGCCGCCGCCGTAGAGCTCTATTTGCAGGATGGTCTCGACGGCTTCTCGATGCGCAAGCTCGCGAAACAAGTCGGGGTGACGGCGCCGGCGCTGTACCGGCACTATGCGGGGAAAGAGGCCGTGCTCGCCGACGTGATGCGCGAGGCCCACCGCGCCTTCATGTCGTATCTGTATCGGGCGATCGAGGCTCCCACCCCTCGGGAACGTTTCCAGGGGGCAGGCGAGCGCTACCTCGACTTCGCGCTCGAGCACCCGCGCTGGCATGCGATCCTGTACTTCGCTCCGGAACAACTCGGCATGGTCGAGTTGCCGGCGCATATCGAGGCCATGAGTAGCGCTCGCCACCAATTCTGGATTGATCGCGTGCGTGAGTGCATGGATGCCGGGATCCTCGAGGACGGCGACCCGACGCAAACCGCCCTGACGCTGTGGGCACATGCGCACGGGCTCCTGCAGCTGTATCGGCAGGGGCACTTGCAGATCGGGGAGTCCGAATTCCGAGCGCTCTTCGAGGAATCCGGCGTGCGCCTGATATGTGGAATCGCGACCGATGCCTTCGCGCACGAGCTCGCCGAGCGGTACGTCGACGCTCCTACGGCCACCGAAGCCTAAAATGGGAATGGAAGGGATGATGCAAATAGATGCCCGCGCGTTGAGCCGCTCGGCTCGCGCGGCGTTCCTGGTTTGGTTCTCCGTGGTGGCGATGCCACCACGGGACATCGTTGCCCAAGAGGGCAATGGACCGATGGGTCTCGAGCAGGCCGTCCGTACGGCGCTCGGCAGCAATCGAGACGTGATCGCGGCTCGTCTTGGGCTGCGCGAAGCCAACGAACGCGTTTCCGAGGCGCGCAGCGGCGTGTACCCCACGATCGACTTGAACGTGAACTACACGCGCAACGTGTCGCCCCCGGTCAATTTTCTGCCGGCGGCCATCTTCGATCCGACCGCCGGTCCGGACGACTACATCGGCGTGCAGTTCGGTGCGGATAACCAATGGACGTCGGCGCTCAGCGTCGAGCAGCCGCTATTTCGACCGAGCGTCTTCGTGGCGCTGGGTGCGGCCGCCCGCTTCGAGAGCCTCCAGGAGGAGTCGGTACGGGGCCAGGCTCAAGCCATCGTGACTCGTGTTCGGGTAGCGTACTACCAACTGCTGTTGGCTCAGGAGCAGACGCGGCTCACGGAGAACTCGCTGCATCGCGTCCACAAGTCACTCGCGGAGACGCAAGCGTTGCACCGCGCCGGGCTGGCGTCCGAGTACGACGTGCTCCGCCTCGAAGTGGAACTCGCGAACCTGCAGCCGAACCTGCGTCGCGCTGAGAATGCGGCCTTACAGGCTCGCCGACAGCTCGCGGTGGAACTCGACATCTCGGATCAGGAGTCGCTCGAGGTGATGGGCTCGCTCGCCGATATGGATCTCGAGGACCTCGCGGCGAATACATCAGCGAACCGGGAGGTCCTGGCGTTCATAGGTTTCGACGGCGGGGTGGCCGATGCGACCCGGGTCGCGAGTGAGCTGCGCTCGGACCTGCGGCAGCTGCAGTTCAACGAAGACCTGCGGCGGAGCGAAATGCGGCTCGAACAAGTGAGCTACCTGCCAGAGGTGACCTTGTTCGGGAACTATATCATCAACGCGCAGGACAACGGCAGCCCGAACTTTTTTGCGCGCGGCGACGGGCAGCGGGCCTACTCCAGACTGGTGGGCGTACGCGTGAGCATTCCGATCTTCGAGGGCTTCAAGCGCGACGCCCGCATCGATCAGAAGGGAGCCTTGGTGCGCCAAGCCGAGGCACAGACGAGCCAAGGGTTCGACCAGGCACTGGCGCAGGTAAAGAGTCTGGTCGAGGCGCGGGAAGAGACGCATTTGCGGGCCCAGGGGCAGAGGTTCGCTGTAACGCAGGCTGGGCGGGGCTTCGAAATCGCCAGCGCCCAATACAGGGAAGGGCTCAGCAGCCAACTGGAGCTCACCGATGCAGAGGTTGCATTGCGACAGAGCGAGTTCAACTACGCGCAGGCTGTTTACGACTACTTGGTGGCTCGGGCTCAGCTCGACGAGGCGACGGGACGGGTTCCTCTCGTGGACGTCGGCGCCCAGGGCGACCGTTTCTAGGTGGGACGGACGATGATGAAGAAGGCTATGTGGAATAGAGAAGTGCGGCGCGAGGGAATCAGTCGGTCGGCCGCGATGCTTGCGACACTGTCGCTGACTGTAGCCCTGGCGGGCTGTGACACGGCCGCGGCCGACGCGATGGACGACGCCTCCGCTGGCGAGGCGATCGTACGGGTGATCAACGTCGAGACATCGACGGTGTCGACCAATGAGTTCGTCGAGGACATCCGGCTGACTTCCGCGGTCATGGCCAACCAGGACGTATCGGTCGCGGCCCAGGAGAGCGGTGTGATCCAAGAGCTCTTCGTAGACAAAGGCGCGCCGGTATCGGCCGGGGACGCCATCGCGAGAATCGACGACAAACTGCTCTCCGATCAGGTCGACCAGGCGCGCGCACAAGCCGAACTCGCCACGCAAACGTGGCAGCGCCGCAAGCGGCTCTGGGAGGAAGACCAGGTCGGCTCCGAGCTGGCATACCTCGAGGCGAGGTTCGCCCAGGAACAGACGGCCGCGAACCTAGCCGGCCTCGAAGAGCGGCTGGCGCGTACGGTGATTCGCGCTCCGTTCTCGGGCATCTTCGACGAGCGGCACATCGAGGTGGGGTCGATGGTGACCCCTGGGGAGTCCGTGGGGCGGCTCGTCGATCTGAACCCGGTGAAGGTGGTCGCCGGCGTGCCCGAGCGATACGCCGCCGACGTAAGGGTGGGTGCCGAGGTGAGGCTGACCTTCGACGTCTTCGCGGACCAGGTCTTCACCGTCCCGATCCGCTACGTCGGCTCCACCGTGCATCCGCAGAACCGAACGTTCTTGATCGAGGTGGAGCTGCCCAATCCGGAGCGGCTCATCAAGCCGCAGATGGTGGCGAACATGTCGGTGACGCGACGTGAGGTGGCCGATGCCATCGTGGTTCCACAGGACGCGCTCGTGCGCGTCGAGGACGGGTACGTCGCGTTCGTGGCCTTGCAGGGTGACAACGGGACCGTCGCGCAGGTGCGTCCGGTCGAACTCGGTCCGACGCGAAACAACCTGGTAGTCATCGAGGCGGGCGTCGAGGCCGGCGACCAGTTGATCGTGGTGGGTCAGAAGACCGTATCCAACGGGGACCGCGTGAACGTGGTCGGCCGGAGGAACTGAGCATGAAGCAAGACGACGACGGCACCAAGGGCGGGGGCGGGGGCGCGCCGCCAGCGGACTTTCGTATGCTCGAGCGCTTCAAGGAGTTCCGCGCCACGAGCTTCGCGGTAGAACACAGGACCTCGATCATGGTCCTGCTGTTCATCATCACGCTCATGGGTGTGCTGTCGTACAGGGCGACCCCGAAGGAATCGTTTCCCGAGATCGCGATTCCCATTGTCGCGATCAACACGATCTACCCGGGTGTGTCCCCTTCAGACGTCGAGAGCCAGGTCACGCGTGTGATCGAGGAGGAGTTGTCGACGATCAGCGACATCGAGGAGTTGATCTCGACATCGATCGAGGGATACTCGAGCATCAGCGCCGAGTTCGGGACGACGGTCAACCTGGACGAAGCGCTGCAAAAGGTGCGGGAGAAGGTCGACCTGGCGAAGCCGGACCTGCCGGACGACGCGGAAGATCCCACGATCGTGGAGATCAACTTCTCCGAGATCCCCATCATGCAGGTGAATCTGTCCGGGGACTTCGGACTCGTTCGACTCAAAGAGCTCGCTGAGGACCTACAGGACAACATCGAGGCGATTCCGGCGGTCCTACGGGCCGACCTGCGCGGAGGGCTGGAGCGCGAAGTGAAGGTCGACGTCGACCTTTCGCGTCTCCAGTTCTACGGGATCGAGCTCGGTGACGTGATCGATGCGATCCGAAACGAGAACGTGAACATCCCCGGGGGCTCGATCGACGTGGGAGATACGAAGTACCTGGTGCGGGTGGATGGTGAGTTCGAGGATCCGACGCTCATCGAGGATCTCGTGGTGAAGATTGAGGTTGGCCGGCCGATCTACGTTCGCGATGTCGCCACGGTCGACTTCGGCTTTGCGGAGCGGGAGACGTTTGCGCGCATGGGTGGTAGCGCGGTGGTCACGCTGGACGTCGTGAAGCGCTCCGGGCAGAACATCATCGAGACCGCCGCGGCGGTGAAAGCGGAGGTCGACGCGATGCTGCCGTCCATGCCTCCGACCACCTCGATCGTGATCACGTCGGACATGTCGGAACAGATCGAGGAGATGGTGTCCAGCCTCGAGAACAACATCGTCAGCGGACTCATCCTGATCGTAGTGATCCTGTTGTTCTTCCTGGGTGCCAGCACCTCGATGTTCGTAGCGGTCTCGATCCCCGCGTCGATGTTCCTGTCCTTCGTACTGCTCAAGGCCATGGGCATGACGATGAACATGATCGTGCTCTTCAGCTTGATCCTCGCTCTGGGCATGCTGGTCGACAACGCGATCGTGGTGGTCGAGAACATCTACCGGTACTTGGAAGAGGGGTGGGACCGCACGCTCGCCGCCAAGAAAGCCACCGGTGAGGTGGCGGTACCGATCATCGCGGCGACTGCGACCACGCTGGCCGCGTTCGCGCCGTTGCTCTTCTGGCCCGGGGAGATCGGAGAGTTCATGAGCTACATGCCTCGTACGCTCATCGTGACTCTGTCGAGCTCGTTGTTCGTCGCCATCGTCATCATTCCGACGCTGTGCGCGATGTTCATGACGCTGGATTCCACTCCTCGCAGGCCGCTGCGGCCCGCGATGCGCTGGGCGCTGATCGCGGCGGCCGCGCTCGCCTTCATCGCTGTCGCCGGCGTCAACCCGCTCACCGCCGTGCTGATCGTCGGGACGGTCCTGGGTTTGTGGGCGCTGCACCGTTTCCTGTTGGAGGGCATGTCCCGTCGTTTCCAGAACGGCGTATTGCCCCGAATCATGGATGTCTATGAGCGGCGGCTGCGTTTTGCGCTGCGCAATCGCCTATTGATCATGGGCGGAGCCGTCTTGGCGTTCGTCACCACGGCGGTTGGATTCGCTATGTTCGGTACAGGCACGGAGTTCTTCCCGGAGAGCATGCCTCCGCCG
>JAYZBT010000370.1:0-11892 GCA_036338615.1 Gemmatimonadota bacterium | reverse complement strand
TGCGCGAGCACGAGCGTGCTGGTCTGTGGGCCTCCGCGACCCCCTTGCGTCGTGACCTCCCACGTCCCGGCGAGCTGTCCCGCGACGGGTGCGGCGGTGAACGCTGCCGCGGCGACCAAGGCGGCGAAAACGGCTGGTCGGTTCATTAGGCACTCCTGGGCTGAGTATCACGATCGTGATGCTAGGACCCGTATGTGATTGGATTCGTTAAAAGCCGGCCCGAGGCTCTTCAGGTCGGACATGGAATCCAATGTCGGCCTCGCGTTTGCAGGACGCCAGGCGCGCCACGGAGAGCTCCCCCCACCGTTAACGCCCAGCACCAGCCAACGACTTCCGACCGGGCGCTCGCACCTCGGCCCCTTCGCGCCCGGTCAAGCGGTCGCCGAGCGTGGCGCGCGCGACTTCGGCGATCTCATCGAGCCTTCGCACCACGTCGGGGTGGAGGTCGGACACATCGGTCGTCTCGCCGATATCGTTCTCGAGATCGTAGAGCGCGGTCGGCACGGTCGGTTGGGCGTAGGGTCCAGGAAGGCCGTCCATGCCGGGTTCGACACCGACGTAGGAGCGGGTGCGGTGCTCGAAGACGCGCTTCCACCTTCCCTCCCGGACGCCTCGCAGCTCGGCAGCGTAGTAGAACCAGAAGACGTTCCTGGGATTCGCGTCCGGCTGCCCCTCGAGCAGGGTAAGGATATTCACGCCGTCGATCGGTTGCGGTGGTAATGCCGCGCCGGTGATGGCCGCCAGGGTGGGCAGGACGTCTAGCGTGGACGCCATGCGCTCGCACACCGCTGCGGGCGGGATACGGCCCGGCCACCGCATGATCGCCGGCACGCGAGGGCCGCCCTCGAAGGCCGTTCCTTTGCCCTCGCGAAGGGGGCCGGTGGAACCGGCGTGGTTCCCGAAGTTGAGCCAGGGACCGTTGTCACTGGTGAAGATCACGAGAGTGTCCTCGGCCAGACCGTTCCTGTCCAGCGCCGCGAGGACCTGTCCCACCGACCAGTCGATCTCCTCGATGACGTCCCCGTACATGCCCTGCTCACTGTGCCCCCGGTACTTCTCCGAGACCCCGAGCGGCACATGCGGCATCGAGTGGGCCAAGTAGAGGAAGAACGGGGACTCTGCGTTCCGATCGATGAAGTCGAGCGCGCGCTCGGTGTACCTCGTGGTGAGTTGGTCCTGATCCGCGAGCTCGTCGACGATCTCGAGCACCTCATTTCCCTCGATGAGCGGGAGCGGCGGCCACCGGAGCTTGTTGCCGCTGGTTGCGGGCGTTCCGTCGTAGTCGACGGGCCACATGTCGTTCGAATACGGCAGGCCCAGGTACTGGTCGAAGCCCTGCTGCAGCGGCAGAAACTGTGGGTCGTCCCCGAGATGCCATTTCCCGAACGCCCCGGTCGCGTATCCGACGCCACGCAACAGGTCTGCGATTGTGATTTCCTCGGGGTTGAGCCCGACCTGCGCTCCGGGGGTGAGCGCGCCCCTGATCGAGACCCGAGGGGCATAACAGCCGGTGAGCAGCGAGGCTCGCGAAGCGGAGCACACGGCCTCGGACGCATAGAAGTCCGTGAAGCGCATGCCTTGGGCGGCCAAGCCATCAAGGTGGGGCGTGGTGAAGCCCTCGGCGCCGTACACGCCCACGTCGGCGTAGCCCTGATCGTCCGTGAAGATCAGTACGACGTTCGGGGAGCGCCTGGCCACCCCTTCGCACGCCGCGAGCCAACCGGGGGTGCCGAGGCAGAGACCAGCGAGCCCTGTTCGCTGCAGAAACTCTCGTCGCGTAGGTGTCACGTCTGTGCCTCGGAAGCTGGTGCAGCAGCGATCCGCATCAGCCGAGATTCGACCGGAACCGCACATCCAAGTATAACTAGCGGGTGATTCAGCCCTACCATGTAATGCTCAAGCCTCGGGGCGCGATTTGCGACCTCGACTGTAGCTACTGCTACTACCTGGATAAGGAGGAGCTCTATCCAGGCTCGGACTTCCGCATGTCCGAGCAAGTGCTGGAGGCGTTCACGCGTCAGTACATCGAGAGCCAACTCAGCTCCGAAATCGTGTTCGGCTGGCAGGGGGGCGAGCCCACGCTCATGGGCATCGACTTCTACAGGCGTGCGGTCGAGCTCCAGCACCAGTACGCGAAGCCCGGCACTCGCGTCCTCAATACGCTGCAGACGAACGGCGTCAGCCTGGACGACGCGTGGTGCGAGTTCTTCGTGGAGAACGGCTTTCTGATCGGGATCAGCATCGATGGGCCCCGAGCTCTGCACGACGCCTACCGCGTAGACAAGGGCGGAAAGCCCACGCATACACGCGTGATGGCCGGGCTGGATCTACTTCGCAGACACGGGGTCGAGCACAACGTCCTGACCACCGTACACGCGGCGAATATGGCGCATCCCCTGGAGGTGTACCGGTTCTTGAGGGACGAGGTCGAGACGAGCTACATGCAGTTCATCCCGATCGTGGAGCGGCATAGTCCAAGCCGCTCTGTGACCGGCCTCGGGTACGGCGAATTTCTGATCGCGATCTTCGACGAATGGGTGCGCCGGGACGTCGGCTCCGTGTTCGTTCAGATCTTCGACGTGGCGCTCGCCGCCTGGGTCGGACAACAACCGGGGCTGTGCATCTTCGAGGAGACGTGCGGACGCGCACTCGCGTTGGAGCACACGGGGGACCTCTTCTCTTGCGATCACTTCGTCGACCCCGAATTCCTGGTGGGCAACGTGCTTCGCACCGAGCTCCCGGTGCTCGTCGAGGGCGAACAGCAGCGCGGCTTCGGGCAGGATAAAAAGACCTCGCTTCCACAGTACTGCCTGGACTGCGAGGTGCGCTTCGTGTGTAACGGAGGGTGCCCGAAGAATCGATTCACGATCACGCCCGACGGTGAGCCGGGACTAAACGTACTTTGCGAGGGCTACCGGCCGTTCTTCAACCACATCGACCCAGCCATGCGGTATATGAAGAAAGCCTTGCAGCACCAGGAGCCGCCCGCCGGTATAATGGATCGGCTGGAGAACGGGACGATCGAAGCATTGAGCGCTGCCTACGGAAGCACCCTGGAGACGAGCGAATGACAGAACCCGCCGATCGCCCCGCGCCGCGCCCGATCTGAAGTCGCTCGGTCGGCGGCAATCCAGCCGTCATCGAAGCGTACGGCAAGGGACTGCCGCACGGCGTCCAGCTGCCAGAGAAGATCCGCCGGCATTGCCCGCCGTGCCCTCGCTGGACACCTCACGAGCCGAAGAGCGACCTGAGCCCCACGGGCGACAACCACATATCCCGGTTCGAGTGACCCACGCCGGGCACGATCATCTCGATGTGCCCGTGGCCGGGAAAGAACGCGTCCATGAATCTCATCAGTGTCTGGCCGCGCGCGAGACGGTACGGCCCTTGAAGATCGGCGCCACATGACGCGTCCAGTGACGCACTGAGTGAGTCTGCCGCGCCGAGCAAGATGCGCACGTCGCGTCCAGCGAGCAGCGTGGGGATCGACGCGCTCTCGAGGGCGCTGGCGTAGCTGTTTCGATCTTGTAGCCCGTAGTGCCAGTCGTCGAAGTCGGGGCACACTCCCGACGCCGGCACGACGAAGCCGTCGCCCTCCGCGCGCTCCGGTCGCAGGTAGAGGTACGTCGACGGATTGGCGACGATGTAGCGGAAGGTCACTTCGCCTGCGATTTCCTGTGCCCGGCTAGCGGCGGCGTACCGGTGTACGACCTGCCCGCCCGCGGAATGTCCGGTCACGACGATCTCTCGGATGCCAGGAAAACGAACTCGGTCCGCGAGCAGAGCGACGAGGCTGTCGATCGCGGCATAGGAGCTCACGCGCGGGGACGGGCCTTCCGATCGCGAGAGATTGCCCCGTTTCCATCCGCTGCTCGACCAGTATGGCTCGTCTGCAGCGGGCCCATCGGAGGATGTCTGGAAGTGGGGCGCCACGACGACCGTGCGGTCTTGCTCGCCGGCTTCCGCTGCCGCTTGGAGCCCGCTCTGGAAGTAGTCGTCCGCGTTGCGGTTGGTGCCGTGCACAACGATGAGGCCGCGGGTGATCCGATCGTCACCCCCCAAGGAGTGCGTCCGGAAGACGGGCAGATAGACCCCTTCGCCGATCTCGACGCGTTCCGCGCAGAACACGTTCGCGGATATGCACGGGACCGGTGGTCCATCGTCCGTGTCCGCAGCAGGTGCGGCCGGGGAGGAGCAAGCCGCGAGCAGAAGGCAGAGGCAGAGAGCGAGCGAGATTCCGCCCGAGGTTCGCGCCTTCACGACTGTGCCATCCATCGGAGCCGATCAGCCGCCGTCTCCGCGTCGATCAAAGCCCCTGCCCTCTCGGCGTAACGCGCGACTCGCCAGTAGTGGTCGGGGGAGCGCGCCAGTTCTTCCCGATTCACCAGCATGGTGTTCTCCTGCCAACCGTTGAGCCAGCTGATGAACGCGAGCCCGGCTTTGTAGTGACTCGTGGGGGCTTCGAATACCAAGCGGCCGAGTTCTTCGCACGGAGCCATGATGTCGAGGTAGCGTTCGACCTCACCGTGCGCCAGCAGCTGGAGCGCCAAGCCGGCGGGCTCCGCGATGCCATCGAGGATGCCGAGCAACGCGTGGCTGAAGTCGCCGGTGGGAAGCGGCGCGCCGCCGAAGTCGGTGTTTCCGTCGATGGTCGGCCCGGCTTGCGGCGGAGCGCTGGGGTCACCCCCGAGAATCAATCGCGCGAAATTGAAATCGTCTCCAGTGAAGACGACCTGCTGGCGTTCGGTGATGCGACGACGCACACGCAGCTCCAAAGCATCGTCGAGCAATGACAACTTGCAGCCCCGCACTTTCTCCGGGTCGTGATCGAGGATCGCATCGAAGCTGTCGCCCGGGAAATAGCCCGCGAGGTTGGGTGCGAACATCTCCCCGAGCCAGTGCAGCAGAATCGGGCCGTCGAGCTGATCGATGATGGAGCGATAGACATCCACATACGTGTCGCGGCCCGCTCCGGATTCTGTCAGGTAGGCGAGCGGCAGAAGGATGACGCTGCCGCCGCACTCCTGGATGAGCTGGGCTTGCTCGACGACTCCGTCGACGAGCTGCGTCGTAGAGTCGATGCTCTGCAGGTGATCGACGCCGGCGCCGGCAATGAAGCCGTGTTCGAGGTCGAGCGTGCCGCACTCCCGGATCAGGCGTTCGGCGCTCGGCCAGCCGAGGAAGAAGCGCTGCGCGGTGTCCATCGCCTCCGCTATGCCGAAACCGCGAGCATCGAGTCGGCGGCGCAACTCCATCGTGCACTTCCAGTCGATGTGCGCGGCGATCTCGTCCGCGCCGCCGGGTTGGTCGAGGGCGTGGTCGAGCTGCTCGTAGTCCCCGCGCATCACCACATGTGCGGCCGCGTAAGCGCGACGAGTGGGTGGCGCGTGCCCGAGCCATTCTAGTCGCGTGCGTTGTTCGTCCAGTCGTCGATCATCGATGGTGAGCGGCCCACCGGGGGCGTCGACGGTGATGCGCATCGCTTCCTATCCCCCGGTAGAGGTGAGATAGGTGTCGAAGTAGCCCGGACCGTACTGCATCATGTACCAACCAAGGAAGACGACCATGAAGACGGTGATGCCCAACATCGCCAGGAACCAGATACGGCCGCGCGGGCCGCGCACCAAGTCGGAGCCCATGTAGTGCTCGTTGCGCTGGAGTAGCGTGAAGCCCAAGTAGGCAGCCGGGAGAAACAGTCCGCAAACGATGTTGGTCGGCACGGCCAGCCACACCAGCTTGGTCCACAGCACCGGCCCCAACACGCCGGGTGTCGGGATCAGCATGGTCAATTGGTGCTTCCGCGAACCGACCTCCCAGCCGAACAGCTCGGTCGCGACGAAGCCGCACGTGAGCATCTGGAGCGAGATCGAACTGAGCGCCATGCCGATGAGCCCCAGATCGAAGATGCTGCGACCGAGCCTCGGACCGATAACGGTCGCGAGAGACTGAGCGGCGTCGACCGCTGCGATCGAATCACCGGCGAAGTCGTCGTAGAGCGTATTTGCCGAGGCGATGAGAATGAGACCCGTGGCCAGCACGTACGGGATCAACATGCCGACGTACAGGTCGAAGCGCGCCAGCCGTCGGTGCTCGCGACCCCAGCCGCGCGCTAGCAGACTGTACGGGTACAGAAAGAGCATGTTGACACCGACCGCTGCCGACAGGCCACTGAGGATCAGCGTCACCGCGGCGACCCCTTCGCGGCTGTCCGGTAGCTGAAACGTCAGTCCTTCAGCAACTCGCGACCAATCCACGCCTGTCTTGAAGACGACGTAGCCGAAGCACAGCACGATCCCCCACACCATGTACTTGAGCAGTCGTTCATACAGCCTCACCCAGGTCGGTGATTTCCCATAGAGCGTCGACAGTCCAATGGCCCAGGCCAAGATCACGAAGCTCATGTACTGGGGCTGCCACGTCTGACCGAATGCCGCGCCGATATCGACGAGACCCGCGGAGGCGAGCGAGTACTGCGGGAAGTGCCAGATGATCGACGATAGCAACGCGCCGATCGCCCACGCCCAGGCAAGCGGCTTACCGGCGAATCGCGCCATCGCGTCAAACGGACGCATTCCGGTGGATAGTGTCTGATGAGAGACCGCAGTGAGCATGACGATGCCGAGCAGCATTGCCGTCGGCGCTACCCACAGCAGCTTGTAGCCAAATGCGGCACCGGCGCCGAGCGAAGCGATGGCGGTGCCACCTCCGAGTGTCATGGCGCTCTGCATATAGCCCGGGCCGCTGAGCTTCAGGTATGCCCGCGTGCGCCGTAGCGGGGACGCCTTTTCGAGCTCGGTGAGATCACGCTTCTCCGCGGCGAGCGCTCCGGGGTCCGGTGGGTGCGACATGCGCAGGCCGCGTTGCATCTCACGGAGTCGGTCGCCACCGACATCGCGCCCGCTCATTGTTGTTCCTTCTTGATCAGCTTGAGTCGCTTCGCTTCCGGCGAGTTCTTGTACTGGAGATCGAGCGGATAGCAGCCACTGACCATGCCGTTTCGCGGAGCGGTCGTACAGTCGCTGAACGTCCGGCAGATACGCCGCTTCTCGAGTGTCTTACCGTCGAGCACGTCTTGGGCGAGATCCGGGTAGACGAGCGCCATGCGTCCGAGGCCGACGACGTCGACGTGCCCCTGCCCTACTTCGTATTGGGCGACGTGCGGCAGGTACTCCTGCAGGTAGCTGTAGCCGGTGCCAACGATGACGAGGCCGGGAAACGCCGCCTTGGCTCGTCGCGCGCAGTCGAGGTGAGCCATCACGCCCAGCAGCGGGTCTTCGGGCGGGAGATATCCGTCGCTCGGTGGATAGGCCGCGGGCCGTTGCAGGTGCGGACAGTAGTAAGGCGAGCCGAGCGTCAGGTTCACCAGACGGATGCCGAGGCTTTCCACCAACCCGAGGAAGCGCAGTCCGTCGCGGAAGTCGAAGCGACGTGGATCGTCCGGGTCGACGCCGAAGCCCAAGTCGTACGGCACGTGCCGCTGCCAATCGGCGGCCTCGCCGACGCGGGTCTCCGGGTTCGCGCTATGCGGAAAGACATCGACCAGTGATACACGCACACCGACATCGAGCTTCGTGCAGCGGCTGCGGATTCCGCTGACGATACGCCGAAACAAACGCGTACGGTTGTCGAACGAGCCGCCGTAGTCTCCTTCGCGTCGGTGAGCACCGAGCAGCTCGTGCAGCAGGTAGCCGTGGCAGCATTTGACGTCGACGAAGTCGAAGCCGGCGCGCTCCGCGGCCTCGGCCGCGAGCACGTAGTTGTCGCCAATGGCTTCGAGCTCGCCGTCGGTAAGGGCCGTGATACTGCCATCGACCGCGTATTTCTCCTCGAGCGGTGGGTGGTGGTAGGCAATGCGCGGCGCGAGCGGCCCCTCGGGCCGTGCGAAGCGCCCGGAGTGGGTCAACTGCAAGCCGATATAGAGGTCATCGGCGTCGAGCTCCCTCTCACGATGACCGGCCCGCACTTCTGCCACGAGACGCTCGAGATCGCCGCCGATGTCGACATTGGGATTCAGGTAGAGCTGCTTCGGATTGGCGCGACCGTCGGCTTGAACCGCGAAAGCCTCACCTCCCCAGATCAACTTGGCCCCGCTGGTACCGAAGCGGCGCCAACGGCGCAGCGTGAGCTCCGTGGGTCGCCCATCACCGGAAGCGTCCCAGCCTTCCATCGGTTGGGTGGCGAAGCGATTGGCGAGTTGCCGATGACCCAGGTCCAACGGCTGACCCAGCGGGCCGGCCGCCCCCAGTAACTCCTCGTCACAGTCGAACGCTGGGTTCAATCCGCGAAAATGCTCGCGGAAGTCGGCGACGCTACGGTGCCTTCCTGGTGGTTTGTACTGCACGGGCTACTCCCGCCCCCAGTCTTTGCCGCGGCGGCGCGCTGGGAGGTCGGGATCGCCGACGGCACCGTAGCCGGATTGTGCTAGCGAATCGAGCTTCAGCTCGCCCCCCTGGATGTCGAGCCGCGCGCTGCTCCCGTACGGCGTGTAGAGGTCCGGGTGTGCCGCCAAAGCAGCGTCGGTCTCGCGTTCCGAAAGATGCTCGAGGCCGCTGAAATAGTGGTGGCCGTTTCGTTCTACGTGCGGCAAAGCGAGCGCCGCCACCGTTGCCAGATCCTGCTGTAGTGCGACTACCGGAAGATTCGTCAGGTCTTCCGCCGATTGGAAGGCGTCGTCCACGGTCTCGCAGAGTCCCCGACTGGCCAATGCTCTGAACACACCCTTGCAGTTCTTCACCGAGATTCCGCGGTAGCCCAACTCCAGGGCACGAGGCAGAGCATCGAGCGCACAGTCCGCCTCATCGATGATCACCGGCGCTATGTCTCGCACCTGCGCCATCGCGCGATTGCGCTTCGGCTCGAACGTGGCGCGACGGTGCAGCGGCTGCTCGATGTACAACAGCCGCTCGAGCAGCCGCTGCCCGTGAGGGTCGCGTCCGAGCGCGTCGAACAAAACCAGCAAGTCGTCGAGCGTGTCGAACTGCTCGTTCCCGTCGACGGTGAGCTGATAGTCGTCCAGCGTGTCGTCGAAGAAGGCGGCCAACGACCGTAACCGGGCCAGGTCCATTTCGTGCCCGCCGCCGATCTTCACCTTGAACGTGTCGAGGCCGTAGGAGGCGATGTCTTGCTCGAGGGCCTGAGGGAGCCCGTCGTCGAGTGGAGTTTCCAGTTCCTCCTGGCGGAGCGCGTCGTTCAAGCCGACGGTGTGGCGGACACGGACCCGACTCGCGGGGGCCTTGTTCAAGGACGAGGGCAGCGACCAATCGTCGAGCTCCGGATACAGCAGCTCCGGTCGGAAGCCGAACAGGTCCTGCTTCAGCGCCCCGAAGAAGCTGACCTCGGCCGCCCGGCAGGCAGCGTCCATCAGCGCTCGTTCGCACAACGCGACGCCGAAAGCGCGGACGAGCTGATCCCCCTGCCCGAACGGTTGCGACTCGACTCGTTGGCGATAGACCGACCACCAGCTGTCGAAGACTGTGGACTCAGGCTCGGAGCGAAACGAGAGCGCCGCGGCTTCGGCGCTGGCCAGCAGGTCCAACGAGTTTTGCCGCGGTGTCTTGTTCGGGTCCTTGTCGAACCATTTGGGCACCAGAAGGTCCGATGCGTAACCGCGCACCCGCGTGCCGTCGTCGGTCTCGATTTCCAGCATCGCCAGGCAAAGAGGCGCTTCGGTCATGGTGTCGGCGCCAAATCGAAATGGCAGCCGCGTGCGGCAATCGGTGACGAACAAGCCGCTGTCCACGATCCACAACTGCATCGCGCGCCTTTCGACGGAGGGAGAGGATTCTGGGGCGAAGAGGCGGGAATGCTAGCGAGCCGTCGTCATCGTGCCAACGGTCCGCCGCCGCTACTATGCTTTACACCTTCGCTTTGCGCGTGAGGGTCCTTAGACGGAGATCGACTGGTGAGGCCTCATCCCATCCCGCGGCTCAAGTATCGGCTGATGGGTCCCGCGTGGGTGGCCGTTGTCATGCTGGCCTGCAACGCACCCGAACCGGACACCGTCGCACAAACCGGCGATGCCGACCAGAACGTAGATGTGGTGCATCCCGACAGCATCCCTCCGGCCCCGGTTCTTTCTCCCGACGAAGCGCTCGCTGACCTCGAGGTCGAGTCGGGCTTCGAAGTCCAGTTGGTTGCGGCCGAGCCGGACGTGGTGGATCCGGTCGCACTCGTGTTCGACGAAAACGGCGCGATGTGGGTCGTCGAGATGCGCGGCTACATGCCCACGTTGGACGGCACCGGAGAAGATGAAGCCGTGGGGCGCATTGTGGTGCTCCGTGATCTCGACTCGGACGGTACGTATGAGTCCTCTACGGTCTTTTTGGACGGCCTCGTTCTCCCCCGAGCGCTCGCCGTCTACGCCGGAGGCATCCTCGTGGCCGAACCCCCCAACCTCCTTTTCGTGGAGAACCGGGACTACGTAGCCGGGCGGGTCACGCTCGTCGACTCCCTCTACGCCGTGGGTGGCAATCCCGAGCATCAGCCGAACGGGCTGCTCGTGGCCACCGACAACTGGATCTACAGCGCCAAATCGGACCAACGCTATCGATTGCGTGACGGCGCCTGGTTGAAGGAGACGACCGAGTACCGGGGCCAATGGGGCATCACGCAGGACGACTGGGGTCGCCTCTTCTACAACGACAACAGCACGACGCTGCGAGGAGACGACTTCCCGCCCAGCGCGTTCCGAAGCAATCCGCATCACGGTGCCTCTTCGCCCTCGCCCTACGCGGCGCGCAGGGTCTCTAATCGCGTGTATCCGAGCCGGGTGACTCCCGGTGTGAACCGCGGATACCGCCCAGCGACGCTCGACGACCAAGGGCGCCTGGCGAACGTGACGTCGGCGGCGGGTCCCGTGATCTATCGCGGAGACAACTTTCCGGAGGCATACCGCGGGAATGCGTTCATTCAGGAGCCGGCAGGATATCTCGTGAAGCGTGTTCTGCTCGCAGACGTCGACGGGCGCATCGAAGGCGCGCTCCCGTACGAGGACAGGGAGTTTCTCACATCGGGAGACGAGCGATTCCGTCCAGTGAACGGCTATACGGCCCCCGACGGCAGCTTGTACCTCGTGGACATGTACCGCGGCGTGATTCAGCACGTCACCTACCTGACCGACTATCTGAAGCGACAGATCGAGAGCCGGGGACTGGAGCTGCCTATCGGCCTGGGTCGGATCTATCGAGTGAAGTGGGCCGGTACGGCACTTGGGCCGACTCCAGAACTCGGGAATGCGTCGGCCCTGGAGCTCGTAGAACACCTCGCCCACGCGAACGGGTGGTGGCGGGACACCGCACAGCGCTTGCTGGTGGAACGGCAGGCCGTCGAGGTACAGTCGGAGCTCGAGGCCATGGCCGCGCAGCATGAGGATCCACGGACCCGCCTCCATGCTCTATGGACCCTGGAGGGCATGGGACGGCTCACGGTAGAGGTTTTGGAATCCGTAGCGGCCTCGGGTCATCCGAAACTCATCGGAGCCGTAGCCGCGCTGACCTCCGAAGTTGCTACGGATCAGCGAGTGGAGGCGCTCGATCTTCTCGAGCGCCTCGCGGGCTCGTCCACCGCTGAGGTCGCGCCGCAGATCGCGGCAGCAACCGAAGGCTTTTCCTCGACGCACAGGGACCGAGCTTGGAGGATTCAGTTCGCGCTCGCCGCCCGGCATCCAGACGCGCCGATTCTCATCGACGGCATCGTTGGCGCGCTAGAAGACCGTGAAGCGGCGTTCGTCCAGTTTGCCGCGCAGTCGGGGGTCGAGGAAGGGCGGCTGGTGCGCGCAGCCACAGCGGCTGCGGGACTCGCGCTCGCGACTCCGGCCGCGGAACGGCCCCTCCCGGCCGAACTGGCGGCTCAGTTCGCAGCCGGCACGGTGGTGTATTCGGAGTACTGCGGCAC
>JAYZBT010000369.1:0-11132 GCA_036338615.1 Gemmatimonadota bacterium | reverse complement strand
CTGGTCCGACCGAATCCCGCCACGATGTGCAGCCGGGTACCGGTCGAGGGCCATAGTAGGCCTGGCCCGGCATAGTGGCAATCAGGGCGGACCGCCCCGGCCACGAAAAGGAGCGCGCCCCGGCAGTCGTTTGAAGCCGCTTATGAAGCCAGGAGCAGACAAGAAAGCCCCGGAGGGAGCATAAGTCCCTCCGGGGCTTCCTGTTGCCACAGAGCGGGAGACCGGGCTCGAACCGGCGACCCTCAGCTTGGGAAGCTGATGCTCTACCAACTGAGCTACTCCCGCTTGGGGCACGAAATCTAGCCGGGCGCTTCAACCGGTCAAGAAACGGCCTCGATGCGATGCCCCGGCCTAGAAGGCCGAGAGAATCGCCGAAAAAGAAAGCGGGCGGCCCGGACAACCGGACCGCCCGCCAGGCGTCACCCGCTAGGCTTCAGCCTTCAAGCCTTCGATCAGTCGAAGGCCAGCGTGTAGCCGTACCCACCGACCGCTTCCGCGCTCGCGTACTCGACCTGGAAGACCTCTTTCATGCCTTCACCACCCACCGTGACGTCGTGCGTGACCGTACCCATGGCGTCACCCGACTCGGTGTAGAACGTGAAGGTCAGCGTCACCCGGGCGCCCTGGTCGAGCTTCTTGTTGGCGATCGCGCCGCTCAAGCGTGCCCCACCATCGCCGAAGCGCGTGATCTGCAGATCGGATACCTCGACCTCGAGTGCGTCGATCGCGGCGATCATGTCACGAGCCCGGTCCTCGTCACCGTTCTGGTTCACGGCCTGAGCCATCACCAGGAGCGCGCTCTGGCTGTAGGGATCGAGCTCGAGCCACCGGTCCCCCACTGGGGGAAGATCCGCATAAGACTCCGCGAGCTGTAGCGATCTCGCCCACATCTCGATGCCGTCACGGTCGTTGACGTTGATCCCGACAGCACCGGAGAAAGCTTGAATCGCTCGAGGGTAGTCACTGCCGGTGTAGAATCCGACTCCGATCGTGTAGAAGTCGCTGGCGCCCAGATCGGAGCGCATCATCAGCTTCTCGTATTCGGCGAAGGCCTCCTCCTCGTTCCCCATCTGCATGAGGATGCCGGCCAGGTTACGCGCTGAAAGCAGATCATCGGGGTTGGCGGCGACCAACCCTCGGTATGCGTCGGCTGCCTCTTCGAAACGGCCCGCGTCGACGAAGATCTGGGCCCGCAGCGTCGGCAAGGTCTCGACCTGCTCGAGCCAACTCGCTGCGGTCGTAGAGTCCATCTCCGCGATCCGCTCGGATTCGATGATCCCGATGGCAGCATCGATGTTCTCGAGAGCCGCGTCGTGGTTCCGTAGCTGCGCATGGATCTGGGCGAGGGTCAACATCGCCTCCGGACGAGCCGAATAGATCGCGTTGGCGTCGTCGAAGACGGCGACGGCGGCTTCATATTCACCCCCATTCACCAGGGGAATCCCTTCCTGGTAGAGGTCGATCCAGGCGCGCTCGCGTATGCCCGCATCCTCGAACTCGTAGATCGGGCGGAGTTCGGCGGCGTGATCGAAGTGAGCGCCCGCAGCCGCATAATCCTCGAGGCCGAGGTTGGCCAGGGCCGCCTGACGGTGACCGAGCGGATTACGACCGTCCTCGGCGATCGCCGCACTGGCGGACGTGAGCGCCTGATCGAGGTGCACGCGCTTCTCGCCCTCATCGTCAGCGTCGTCGGCTGCGTCCAGGTGTCGTTGTGCTGCACGGGTGTTCTCCGTCCGACGGGGGCGCTCGCCCTGGCCAAGCGCTGAGCCGGCGGGGCCAGCGGCACCACCTCCGCCACCACCACCTCCGCCACCACCAGAGGCGCAACCGGTTAAGCCGAGACCAAAGGCCAGCATCAGGACGAGTCCGAGACGGATCTTCATCCGGGGATCCTCCATTGGGGTCATACGTGTAACGCTAGATGGACCGCATAAACTAGAGTACAGCAAAAAGCTCGCCAAGGGCTGAGCGAGGCCGAATTTCTGCGCGCACGCAGGCTCCGACCGGTTCACCTACCCCAGCGCGTCGTCTATACGCCGAAGGGCCTCATTCATTCCAATCGCCGCAAGGCTCTTACCGGACAGAGGTACTGGCGGCTGGGGGGACTCGGCGCGAAGCCTGAGCGGACCGACACCGTCGACCCATCGCTGATCCGGCGGATCAGCGCCCGAGATACGTCAATACTCGGCTGGCGAGCGCTTGTGAGAACCCAGGAATGCGTGCGATTTCCTCCCTGGTCGCCTCTCGCAACCCGCGAACGGACCCGAATCGACGCAGCAGGACCTTTTGGCGCTCGGGGCCAATGCCCGGAATGTCGCCGATCTCGCTACGGATGGTACGCTTGCGGCGAAGCTTGCGGTTGTAGCGCACAGCAAATCGGTGAGCTTCGTCCCGAATCCGCTGAAGCAGGTGCAGCGCTCGATTTCTCCGGTCGAGCAGGATCGGCTGAGATCGGCCGGGAACGAAGACTTCCTCTTCCCTCTTGGCGAGCGCGATGAGGCCCACGTCCTGTACTTGGAGCGAGGCCAGGGCGGCCGCTGCTGCGCTCAGCTGTCCCTTGCCGCCATCGATGACCGCCAAATCCGGAAGCGGCTTGCCTTCGTCCCGACGGCGTCGGAAGTACCGTTCGACCGCCTCTTCCATCGACGCGAAGTCGTCGTTCCCCCACTCCCCCTTGATGCGCATGTGGCGATAGGCGGCGCGCCGCGGCTCTCCGTTCTGGAAGACGACGGCGCTGGCTACCGTGTCGGTGCCCTGCATGTGGGAGATATCGAAGCACACCATGAGTCGGGGCACGACCTTGAGGTCGAGCTCGTCCTGGAGACTGAAGAGCGCATCCTCGGCGCGATCCGCGGCATACGTGAGCGCCGCGACCCGGTCCTCGAGCACCTGACGGGCGTTCTCCTCGGCCAGCTCGAGCAAACGCACTTTCTCGCCTCGCTGGGGGACGGTGACGGCGACCTGACGGCCCGCACCGTCCGTGAGGATCTCCGCGAGCAACGCATGATCCTCGAGCTCACCAGGGAGGAGCACCATCCTCGGAAGATCAACCAACCCCGCGTCTCCTGCGCCCAGGTAATGCCGGGAAACGAGCGAACTCAGCAGGTCCTCGTCCGACTCGTCCCGAATCTTGGCAAAGCGCTGCGCGTCGCGACCCAGCAGCATGCCGGACCGAACCTTGAGCACGACCCCCGCCCCGAGGTCCCCGTCTCGCGCCAGGCCCACGATGTCGAGGTCCCCCCCCTTGGCGCGATGGACGCGCTGCTCCTTGGCGAGGGTATCCAGACCGGCGAGCACGTCGCGCATGCGGGCTGCACGCTCGAAGTCGAGCGCGGCGGACGCCTCGCTCATGCTCGCTTCGACGTCCCCCCTGAGCTCCTCGGTATCGCCCTCGAGAATGCGCAAGATCTCGTTGGTCATCGAGCGGTAGTCGTCCTCGCTCTGAAGCCCGACGCAAGGGGCTTTGCACCGTCCGATGTGGTAATCGAGACAAGGTCGGTCGGGTGTATCCTTGGGCAGGTTGTAACGGCACGAGCGCACCGTGTGCAGCTTCTTCACGACCTCGAGCGCCTGCCGCATCGGCCCCACGGACGTGTAGGGCCCGAAGTACCGCGAGCCGTCGCTGACCACCCTGCGGGTCACATAGACACGGGGAAACGGCTCCTTCACGGTCACCTTGATGTACGGGTACTTCTTGTCGTCCCTCATGAGGATGTTGAAGCGCGGCCGGTGCTCCTTGATGAGGTTGGCCTCCAGGATCAACGCTTCGGCCTCCGTCCCGACCACGAGCGTGTCCACGCTGTCGATGAGCCGGACCAACTCGCGGTTCTTGGCGCTCAGGTCCGCCTCGCGTCGGAAGTAGCTGCGCACGCGGCTGCGCAGTGCCTTCGCCTTGCCTACGTACAGCACTCCGTCCTTGGCGTCCTTGAACAGGTAGACACCGGGCTTCGTCGAGAGTGTGCGCAAGGTGTCAGTATCGACAGGCACCGCGTTGCTCCCTGGCGTGGTCGTTGGCGCCGGTGACGTCCGGCAAATCAGAATGTGAAGCGCCGCCTACGACCTGGAACGACGAAGATCGATCCCCTGCCCGAGCAGCGCCGCGGCGGCGAGGTAGACTACACCGAACGGGACGAGCGTTTCCAGGGCGACGAGCCAAGGCGGCGCCGGCGGTAGGATCAGCTGCAGCGTCACACCCGCGCCCGCCGCGAGCGCCCCCGCGAATACCAACCGCACGATCGGCGCCACCGCGGGTCCGTGGGGGCCGATCTCCCGGCCCAGAGCGCGCCGCAACATGACGTATTCGAGCCAGGCGGCGCAGGACGCACCCAGCGCGAGGCCAACTGCGCCGAGGCGCACGCCGGAGAAGCCGTAGCGATCCAACGGGTACATCGCGAGAACGCCGATCACGATCGACACGCCGACCCGAAGATACGCGATCCGGGCGGGCGTTCTGGTATCGCGGAGAGCGTAGAACACTGAGGAGAGCGCGCGCGAACTCGAAGAGGCAGGCAGGCCGACCGCGAACGCCGCCAGCACCGCCCAGGTAACCAGCGTCTGCGCCGCTCCGAACTCGCCGTGTTGGAAGAACGCGGCAATTACCACGTCGCCGAGCGCAAGGTACCCGATCGCCGACGGAATCAAGAAGTACGAGACTCGTAGCAGCGCCGCCGACACTCGCGCTGAGAGTACCTCCCGGTCCTCGCCGCGCATGCGCGAGAGCTCGGGTAGCTCGGAAGCCGCGACGGCGATCCCGAAGAGGGAGATGGGAAGCAGGTAGAACGTCTGTGCGTATCCCAAAATCGCAACCGCGCCGACGGTCAGTCGGGCCGCGAGCAACGCTTCGATAAGACTGCTCACGTTGACGACGCCGCGCGCCGCGACCACGGGCACCCAGTTGCGAATCGCCTCTGGAACTCCGGCGACGCCTCTGCCCAACGAAGGACGGAGAACACCCAGATGCCGGAGTACGAAGGGTGTCACGAAAGCCAACTGCAGCCCACCGCCGACGAGCGCCCCCCACGCGAGAGCCACCGCCAGATCGCGCTGTCCCAAACCCCAGTAGAAGCCTCCGGCGGCCAGTGTGGAAATCAAAGCGAGGTTCCAGAACACCGGCGCCACGTACGACACGAAGAAACGCCGATGGCTGTCCAGCACACCCATGGCCCAACCCGAGATCACGAAGATGCCGCTCATGGGAAGGAGAACGCGCACCAGCGTGATCGTGAGGTCCTGCTTCTCCGGGAAGCCGTCGAAGAGCAGCAGGCGAACGAGCGGGGCCACGAAGATCTCGCCCAGCAGGACCAACACGCCCGCGGCGACCGCGACGATGCCCAGCACAGCCCCGGCGAATCGCTTCGCGTCTTCGTGCCTCCCCTGCTCCAGGAACTCGGAATAGACCGGCACCATCGACGCCGAGAGTGTTCCTTCTCCCAAGAGATTGCGGATCGTGTTCGGCAGTTTCAGCGCTACGGTCCAGGCGTCCGCAAAGTCGCTCGTGCTCAGGAAGTGGGCCCGGAGCTGCATGCGCACCAAACCGAGCACGCGGCTCAAAAAGATGCCCGCGCCTACCCTGGTGGCAGCGCGGGCTTCCCGGCCGGAGCCGGACGGCGCTTCGTCAGACGGGGTCGTCACCCGAGGGGCGAGCGGCGGCTTCAGACTCCGACCGCTCCGAGAGCAGCTTGGTCACGAATTGACTCTCCTCGTCCAGGCGCGCGATCTCCCCGGTCAGTCGCTCCATCTCGCCCTCGACAAACGCGATGCGTTCCACCATGAGATCTTGTCCGCCGTCCGAGCTGCGGCGCTCGAGACGGGACGCCAAAGCGCGCCCGACCGACGAATCGAGCACGATCGCCAGAAGCGGGATGAGGACGACGAGGATCAGAATCAGCTGAAGGAACATGGCCCGAAGTTAGAAGGCGGGGCGTACAACACAACAGATCATACGTGGGACCGTCGGTCGAAGTTCACCCGAAACTGATCGTACATGGAATCAAGAACCGCGCCACCGTACCTCGTGAGGAAGTACAAGGGATTCTGGACGCGCTCGGCGGGCCTCCCACTCGGGAAGAGATGCACCTGTGCTTTCGCGAGCTGAGACAGCGCGATCTCGTTCTCGCGCTTGAGCGCGTGCAGGATCTTCTTCTCCAGATCGTCGATCGCGCTGAAGGCCTGGCTGCGCACGTGCTGCACCGTCCCTTTCAGGGTCGGATCGATGGATTTGACGGCCTGTTGTAGCTCCCCGACACCCTTACCGATGGCGCCTCGTAGGCCACCGAGCGCCCTCTTGACCTCGCCAGGCACCTCCTCACGAGCAAAATCACGCGCGACCTCGTGGAAGGGGCGCTGCAACGCTTGCACGTCCAGCCCGAACTTCTGCAGGACCTTGCGAATCTTGCTCTCCACGGGGGTGACGCCGAACCGTGGACAGACGATCGGCATCTCCAGCCCGTGTGCCTGAAAGTAGGCCCCCAACTGTGCGAAATACGCTATCTCACCGGGCCCCCCCACGTAGGAGAGCGTCGGGAAGACCACGCTCTCGACGACGGGACGGAGCAGAACATTGGGGCTGAGCACGGACGGGGCTTCGGCCTGCCGGCTTCGCACTTCGGCGGCCGAGAGGTGCGTACCGGAAGTGCGAAGGCGAAACCCGCCATCGTCCCGGTACAAGCGCTCGCGACCGGCCGGCCCCTCCAGGAAGAGGTTCACGCCGCCGTCCAGGATGGGCACTTGAAGCCCATAGCCCGCGTCGGAGAGGCCTTCCGCGGTGCTTCGCAGGACGGCCTCGAACTCCGTACATCGGTCGAGCTCCCGCAACAGCGTGGGTGCCGAGTGGCGCTTGACCGCGGGGTGGGCCGCGTCGGTGAAAAACAGTCCGAAACGGCCGAGCAAATGCTGGAACACCGCGTGGAAGGCCTCGGAGAGCGTCACACCCGGGGTAAAAGATCCTCGAATCAGGTCGAAGTATTCACCGCTAAACTCTGTCTGCGGAAGGCTTTGCAGAAACATCTCGACCGTGCCCGAGACTGAGGGTCCTAAGGGAATTCGGTGGATGGGGGGGTGCACGTCGGGGTCCGGTGCTTCGATCTCGAAACGATGGAGCTCGTTGTCGACCCCGATCAGGTCGGTGTGATTGGCCTCGGCCCAGTCATGATCCTCGGAGGCCACCCAGAATACCGGTAACACCGGCTTGCTGAGCGTGGCCTCGAGCGCCTCCGCCATCCGTACCGCTGTGAGCGCCTTGTGAATGTTGTACAAGGGCCCACCGAACAATGCGGGCTGCTGACCCGTGGTGACCATGTAGCCACCGCGTTCGACGAATTCCTCGAGCCGCGCCGCATCCCCCCCTGGCGGCACGATGATCGCCTCCACGGCGCGCTCCCTGGCCGCCCGATCGAAGCGACCATCGACTTCGGCGGCCTTCGCCACGAAGTCCTGCTGGGAGGAGAAAGCGTGAGGGAAGAACGGCCGGGCCGCGGCCTCCCCTTCCACGTAGTCCTGCACGACTCGGGAGCCGGCCGGACGACCTACGATCAATTCCATGGAGTCAGCCTTTGTGGTACGGCTCGCCACGGGCGATCGTGCCCGCGCGGTAGAGTTGTTCCGCCAGAACGACCCGGGCGACCTCGTGCGGCAACGTCATGGACGACAGTGAGAGCCGTCTTCGGGCTCGCTGGAGCACGCTGCGTCCGAGGCCGTGCGCGCCTCCGATCACAAAAGCGACGCCAGCGGACGATCGGACCGCATGCTCCTGTAGATACCCCGATAGTTCCAGCGAGCCCATCGGCTTGCCCCCGCGCGGCAGCGCAATCAACTCCAACTCGTTCGGCACCCGGGCCAGCAGGCGCTCGGCTTCTGCCGTCATGACGGATTCCGAGTCCTTCGAGCCGCCCCGTGTCCCCGCGTCCACTTCTTCGACCACCAACTTCCAATAGTGCCCGGCGCGGCGCTCGTAGTCCGCCACCACCGGCGCGAGCGCGCCCCTCACCTTGCCTACGGCCACCACGAGCAGCTTCACTGATGTCCCCCGGCGAGCCAGCCAAGTCTCATTTCGATTTCCTCGCGGCCCGACTCCCAAACGAGGCGTTGCGTCAGAACCCGCGCGTCGGGCAGCTCTGTAGCCCACGCCCCCAGCTTTACCGCGTCCTTCTCCGTGACGACGAGGGCTCGACCGCTCGCCTCGCTCACCATCCGCCGCACGTCGACGTCGGAATACTCGTGGTGGTCGGGGTATGCCAACAGCCCCACCCCGCCGTCCAGGATCGACGCGACATTCTCGCGGAAGTCGTCGGGTCGGGCCACCGCGGAAACGGCGAGTACCCCACCCACAGGCGCCGCGGCCGGGCCGCCGCTCAGGTCGCGCCACGCGTCGGGTGCGAGATATACCATTGCGATCGGACGCGAGGGCGCGACACGACGCACAGCCCCCGCGAGAGCCCTCGCACGCACCAGGGACGCGGTGCGACGGGTGATCAGGATTGCGTCCGCGCGCGCGAGGGCCGCCGCGGGCTCCCGATAAGGTCCGGCGGGCAGCAGGCGGCCGGGGAAGCGATCCTCGGCCGCCAACAGGACCAGATCGAGATCGCGCGCGAGTCGGCGATGCTGAAAGCCATCGTCGAGGACGGCAACAAGTGCACCGGCGTCACGCGCCCGCTCGGCCGCGAGAATTCGATCGGAATCGGCCTCCACTGGCACGTCCGGGTTCCACCGGCTGTGTAGCGCGAGTTCGTCGCTTCCGTAGCCACGCGATAAGATGGCCGCGGGCACACCCCTGGCGATCAGGAAACGTGCGATCCAGGCAGCAACGGGCGTCTTGCCCGTCCCGCCCACCGCGAGGTTGCCGACGCAGACGACACGGAGCCCCGGCACCTGCTGT
This sequence comes from Gemmatimonadota bacterium, assembly GCA_036338615.1. Taxonomy (GTDB): domain Bacteria; phylum Gemmatimonadota; class Gemmatimonadetes; order Longimicrobiales; family Gaopeijiaceae; genus UBA1138. The sequence continues at coordinate 2,260 of JAYZBT010000369.1, read as the reverse complement.
CCCCCGAAGCGGTCGAGCGCGCGATTCCTGACCGAGACGCCCAGACCGTATGCCCAGGAAACAGGAGTGAGCGCGCCGGAGACCACGTGCCCGAGTACCCCAGCCTCACCCGCCCACGCCCGGCGGGGGAATATCGACAACGCCGCCCTCAAGCCCGCCCCGATGGCTCGGCGGCGCCTCATGCGCCCCAGCCGGGGTTCAGCCTAGCCGCATGAGCGTTCAATTCCTCGCCGATCTGCGCGCCCATGTGGTCCAGCTCCGCATCGTCGGCGTCCCGGGGGACAAACCGTGGCGGCAGGTACTCCAGCTGGACCTTGCAAAGCGGCTTGGGCACGAGAAAGCCGTCCCAACTCCCCAGGTGCCAGCCCGACGACGCTCCGACCGCCAGCGGAATGATCGGGAGGCCAGTCATCCGGGCGACCGACAGCGCTCCCGTCTTGAATACGCCCTTGGGTCCCCTCGGACCATCGGGCGTCAACGCTAGGTCCCTGCCCGCTCTCGCGGCCCGCACGAGGCCACGCAGGCCCTTGGTGGCCCCGCGTGTGCTCGACCCGCGTACGGTGCCGAAGCCGTTCCGCTCGATGATCCGCGTGATGTACTCGCCGTCGGCGTGCTCACTGACGAGCACGACGATCCCCTCGCCACGGTGGTAGTGGACCCACGGGAGCATCTGACCGTGCCAACAGACGAAGATGACCGGCTTGCCGTCCTGTCTGAATCGCAGGTAGTGCTCCGCCCCGACGCGCCGAACACGCGTAGTCATGAAGAGCGCGCCGACCAGGCCCGCGCCGAGCACTCCGGCGGCCTCGAAGCCGAGTTTCACGATCGAGCCTCGAGCAGGCCAATGCCGAGCTCCGCGACTCTCTCGGAGGCGCCCGGCGTACCCAGCAGGCCCCTGATTCTGGACAGCCCATCGATCTGGCTGCGATAGGCCGAGCTGGCGTCGTCGAAAAGTGGAACGAGAAGCTCTGCCATTCGCTCGGGGACCGCCGCGTACTGCAGCAGCTCGGGAACGACGTCCGCACCCGCGACCAAGTTGGTCAGCGACACGTTCTTCACGCGCAGCATGCGCTTCGTGATCTCCCACGAGAGAGGAGCCATGCGATACGCCACGACCAACGGGGTCGACTCGAGCGCGGCCTCCAAGGTCGATGTCCCGGACTTGACCAAGCCCGCGCGCGCGTGACGAAGCAGAGCGCGGGTGTCCTCCACGACCGGGAACGCTGTGCGGTCGAAGAGCTCCTTTGGCAACGTAGTCGCCTTCGAGATCACGGGCTGCACGTCGGGCAGAGCCCGGCATACCCGTTCGGCCGCCTCGCAGAAGAGATCGAGATGCCGAGCGATCTCCTGTTTTCTGGAGCCCGGCAAGATTGCCAAGATGGGCCGGTCCCGATCCAGTCCCCACGTCTCGTGAAAAGTCGATGCGTCCGCCACATCGTCCGTTCGCTCGAGCAGCGGGTTGCCGACGTACTCGACCGTGGCTCCCGCCTGCTCCAGGATCTCGACCTCGAAGGGGAAGATGACCGCGACCCGGTCCGTCACTTCCGCCAGCCGCTTGGCTCGTCCGGGGCGGGACGCCCAGACCTTGGGCGCGATGTAATAAAGCACCGGACATCCTATCTCGTGCGCCGCGCGGGCGATGCGCATGTTGAAGCCGGGATAATCGATGGCAACGACCAGATCTGCCGCCCAGAGCTCCTCCACGAGACGCCTTTCGAGTTCCCGGAAGAACTCGAGCCGGCCCACGATCTCCGTGAAGCCCATGACCGCCAGCTGGTCGAGTCCGGCGAGCAACTCCACGCCTTCCCGCTCCATGAGCGGGCCGCCGAGCCCGATCAAGCGGACGCTTGGAAGGCGTGCGCGCAGAGCCCGGGCGACGCCGGCGCCATGATGGTCGCCGGAGGCCTCGCCCGCTAGAAGAAGAACCCTCGGCGAGGACGAGACACTAATATCGCCAGCCGATGAACCAGATGAACCCGATCGTGAGGGCGAGCAGGGTCATCAGACGCCGAGACGACATTCCTTTGGTGGCGGCGATCCAGTTCTTTTTGCGTCTGCGGCGCACACGAATGAGTGACATGTGAGGGTCTCCCGTGCTGCTAAAGGGTGATTCCGCGCCCGCCCGCCCGGATGAACTCGAGCAGGTGTCGCACCTCGGGAATCGCTTCCGCTTCGGTGTCGGCCCGTTCGAGCGCCTGTGAGAGATTCAGGTTCGAGCTGAAGAGAATGCGGTACGCCTGCTTGAGCGCCTTGCGCACGT
>JAYZBT010000368.1:0-4881 GCA_036338615.1 Gemmatimonadota bacterium | reverse complement strand
ACGGCTCGATCCGTAGTAGATGATGCATCGCTCGGCCAGCGGGCGCAGTTCAGGGTGATCGTACTCGGCGAACTGAGACCGGAACGCGTCGTACTCCTTCTTCCGATCCAGCCCTTCGGGCGACAACGCGGGCATGCGGCCATTCGCCGGAAACGTGATGAGCGAGGTGCGGGGCTCACCGTCGACCATCGCCACCCCATCTCCTCGATCGAAGTAGACCTCATTGTACCCGCCGACATTACCCGGCTGAAGGCGGGCGCGATTCGGATCACTGGACACGAAGCCCCGCTGAACACGGGACTGCTCTCTGCCTTCAATGCTGTCGACCTGGGCCCACGTGTAGACCGGGCCCACGCCCCGCCCACGCTCGAACGGGGTGAGCGTCACGTTGCTCCAATTGCCCTGGAGGTCGGGGTGGCCCCAGGCGGTCCTCGGGGGCTGCCAGTCGGGATCCCATCGCTGCGCCCCCTGGGCCTGGGCCTGAGCGGTGGCCAACAGGCCCGTCGATGCTAGAGCGAGCGCGAGCAGCTTGGATGCCCGTGGAATCATCGTTCCTCCATGGCTAGCAACCGGTCACGTTCAAGGCCGGACCCGTTCCTGGCAAGATGCGGTCAGGGGTCGGGAGTGCAAGGGACGACTCCGGGAAAGTGACCGGTGCAATCATGAACCAGAACGAGATGAACCAGCCGCTGCGGAGAATCAAGGACCCAGGCCGTGCCGCTCCCGTTAGCTCGGCCCTTCTAAGGGCAGTCGGAGCGCACGTCCACGCCCTTAGCTCCCAGACCGGCTACGTCGGTGCAACTCACCTTGGTGCCGCCGTGGATCGGGAAGTAATCAGCGCACGGCTACTAGCGCAGAATACACCCTGATTCCAGTCTATCCTACGAGTAGCCACCTCCGTGTGGCTCGACATCTCACAAGAGACAGGCCCCAGTCCATGAACCGTGTTTTTGCCCTTCTCGCGTTGCTCACGCTGACCGCCGCCTGCGGTACATCGACCTCTGCACCTCCACCGCCACCGGCTCCCCCCCTGGAAGCCGCACCGGCGGCCGCACCCGAGGCGCCCGAGCCGGCGGCCGCGGAACCGGCGGCGGCGCCCAGGGCCGTGCCCGACCGGTGGTGGCACCTCGCTTCCCTCGAGGGGAATGTGCCGAGCGCGCATCTCGACGAAGCGCACGAGTTGCTCGCGAGCCGCTCACCCCAGCGCGAAATCGTCTTGGCCGTGGTCGATGGCGGCGTGGACATCCAGCACGAGGACTTACGCGACGTTCTCTGGGTGAATCCGGGCGAGGTGGCGGGCAACGGCGTGGACGACGACGACAACGGATACGTGGACGACGTGCACGGTTGGAACTTCATCGGGGGCGCGGACGGTCGCAGTGTCGACCACGACACCTACGAGATGACGCGACTCCACGCTGCTTGTATCGGCGCGGCCGCCGCCGGTCCGCTCGAATCACCTGGCCCGGAGGCTTGCAGCGACGTCGCCGCAGCCTACGAGGCCGAGCGGCAGGAGATGCTCGGCATCAACGGGCAGATCACGCAGCTTCAGCAGCTCATCCCCATTATCGGGGGCATCCTGGGCACGGCGGTTGGCGCGGAGCCCACGGTCGCCAACGTTACGGCTCTCGAGACCACCGATCCGCGCTTGTCCGAGGCGAAGAACCTCTTCCTTCAATTCGCCGCGGCGGGCATCGACGAGGAGATGCTCGTGGACCAGGCCGAGGAGGTCCAAGGCCGCCTCGAGTATGGCCTCGACATCGAGTTCGACCCGCGACCCATTGTCGGGGACGACTTCTCGGATCCCACCGAGCGATTCTATGGCAACGCCGACGTCGAAGGGCCCGACCCGGGGCACGGAACGTCCGTAGCCTCCGTCGTTGCGGCCCAGCGCGACAACGGCGTCGGCATCGACGGCGCGGCGAGCGGTGTGCGCATCATGGTCCTCCGCGCCGTGCCCAATGGGGACGAACGCGACAAGGACGTGGCCAACGCCATCCGATACGCCGTGGACAACGGTGCCGCGGTCATCAATATGAGCTTCGGCAAGGGCTTCTCACCCGAGAAGGCGACGGTGGACGAGGCGGTCCGATACGCGGACGCGCGCGGCGTGCTCATGGTGCATGCATCCGGAAACGACGGCGCGAACCTGGCGGAGGGAGGCAACTTCCCTAACACCACCTACCAAGATGGCGGCTCCCCCAGCCTGTGGATCGAGGTTGGAGCGTCCGGGTGGCAGACGCGCGACAGCCTCGCCGCCACGTTCAGCAACTACGGAGCTACCCAAGTCGACATCTTCGCCCCAGGCGTCGCCATCATGGCGGCCGCCCCGGACGACGAGTACGAAGCGAGCGACGGTACGAGCCTGTCCGCGCCGGTCGTGACCGGAATCGCGGGCTTGCTGCTGGCGTACTTTCCCGACCTGGACGCGGAATCGGTGCGGCGACTGATCCTCGACACGGCGACCGACGCCAGTGCTCAGATGGTCGTGCGGCCTGGCGACGAGGGAGACTCGGTACTCTTTGGGGAGTTGTCCGTCACGGGTGGCGTGGTGAACGCCGCGGCTGCGGTCCGGCGAGCTCTGGAGGACGCTCGGGAGCGCTGACGGCCCCTGGGCCCGAATCCGCATGATCGTCACCGCGAGGCGAAAGATGGACGGCTCCATGGACCGGGTGCTCGCGTCGAACAGGCCCTGGTAGCCCGGCACTCCGTGCTTCGGTGCTAGCCTCAGGTGCGTGACGATTCGACGTCCTAGATCCGCGGGCCTGCCGCAGTCGGGGCAGTGGTCCCTGCCGGCGGGTATCTTGAAGTTGCACCGCTACGTGCGGCACTTCCGGTGTGTCATCGCCCTCTTTGGGACACCCATCTTGCTGTCCAGCCTCAGTGGCTCATCGCCCAGATCAGGATGTTGATACCGAGCCCATAGGACTGAGGCGAAAAGTTGTAGAAGAAGTGGGGCACGTCCCCCTCGCGTTCCCAGCCATCCGCGATATCGGTGTTGAAGCTGACGAGCACGAGGAGCCGGCGGTCGGCGTCGAAGATGCCGCGCATGTGGGGAACGGCGGTTTCCGCCCCGAACTCCGACGTGGACCCGCCGTTGCGCCGCCAGGCCTGGTAGGAAGGGATTTGTGGGACCTTCCCCACCCCGTAGAGCGCGGAAAAAAGCCCATACTCCGGCGTGAGCTCCTCGATCGGGTATTCGGGGAAGACCCGGGTCATCTCAGCCTCGAAGTAGCTCCAGGCACGGTTCCCCCAGAGATCGTCGGCCCAGAGAAAGCCCCCCTTGAGCAGGTAGAGCCTCAAGCCGTTGATCTCCTCCCTCGAGAACGTGACTGAGCCGGGGTCGGTCATGAAGAGGAAAGGGCACTTGAAGATCTCGGGATCAGTGGCTCGTACCGCGGCGATTCCGGGGTCTCCGTTCTCCCAGCGCTCGATGCGCATGGGTGTCAGCTCCTCCACGCGGGTCATGAAGTTGCCGTCCGCGGCTGGATAGTCGGTGCTCCAGCCGAGGCCCGAGGGCATCGTCCGCTCCGCATCGTACCAAAGGCGGCAGAACATGAAACCGCCCCTGTATTCCGGTAGTCCGTCGTGCATGGGAGAGCGGTAGCGACCCTCCCGAGAGTTCCAGATCTGGCCCGACACATCGGCGGGCGCGCTCAACCCCGCCAACAGGATCGAACCGAGGACGACAACGCGCACCACCCAGGCTCGCGGCCGGGGGATCTGGAGACCACTCATGCGAGCAAGATGCTCCCTCGGTCGATAAACCGCGAGTTCGCCCGACGACGCCAGCCCGCCGAGCCACCGGCCCTATCGCCGACTGCTCACACGAAGCGTGCGTATCTGTCCAACCGCGGCCGAGATCTGTCTCTCCAGAATCTGCTCGCCATAGGCAGGTGTCGAGCGCGCGGGGTTGCCGACCACACCGCTGCCGTCCCCGCGGGTGCCTGGCGCAAGCCGATCGAGCCGCAGCATCGACGGGTTCAGGAACATGAGACTCGCGGTATCGTGCATGCCGGCGTGCGATCCGACGTCCTGCTCGCTCTCGCCCTGGGTGACCAGCCAGGCATCGCCCGGACCCGGATAGTAGTCGGTGAGGTGATGAACACGGACGGGCGTGCCCACCCACTCCCGGTTGAGTCGCTCGGCCACGGCGGCTTGCGAGGCCTGATTGCCTCCGCTGTCCCCGAGCAAGGCGATGTCGAGAAACCCGTGTTGCTTGAAGCTCCTGGCTGCGTACTCCAAAACCAACTCGAACACCTCGGGCGGGGTCGTGATCGTGCCCGGAAATCGCATATGTCCCGTCGGGGGGTCGACGTCGCCTTCTGGCACATAAGCCATGACGGGGGCCACCAATGCGGTGCCCAGGCGTCGAGCGACCTCCCCCGCCTTGTAGCGAACCAGATAGTTGTGCTTGCCCAGCACCATGTGCGGGCCGTTCTGCTCGGTACCACCCGTGGGAATGATCACGGTGGTCTTGCCGGCTGCAACGGCATCCCGAAGCTCGGTCCAGGTCAGTTCCTCCAGGAACACAGACTCCTGGGCGATACCATCGGCGGGAATGCCGCCGAGCGCTACGAGCATCCACGCCACCATCGCGGCGGGGACTGAGGTGACAAACGCAAGCATATCTCGATGGTCCCGCAAGAGCGTCCTCCTGCCACAAATCTCTCGCTTCCCGGAGGGGCGATCAACCTTGGTCGGACGAGTGACCTATGCCGTGTTCAGGCCGTTTCCGCTTGTCCCGCCACCCACTGGTCCAAGACCCGCTCGACGAGAGGCAACAACAAGGCGAAGTCGGTCGGCTTGATCACGAAGTCTCTTGCCCCGAGTTCCATGGCCCGCCGCTCCGATTCCTGCCCCCCCGCTGGACGTGAAGGC
>JAYZBT010000367.1:0-7800 GCA_036338615.1 Gemmatimonadota bacterium | reverse complement strand
GATCACGGGCGCGCCATACCCGAGCGCATTCTTGACCTTGATGAGCGGCGTGGTTGCCAGCGCTCGCGGTCACGACTCCAGGGGCGAGAGCTGCAGCAGCTTGTTGAGGGAGCCGCGGTCCTTGAAAGAGCCCGTGCGTTGGAGGTTCTCGAACTTCGGTTAGTGGGCGCCGGAGCCGATGTCACCGATGGCTCACGTCCGTGTGCAGGGCGTTGCGACGATGCCATCGCGAATTCGCTCAGCGGCCTGCTGAATGGCCGCGTACATCGACACGTGCCGACTCAGGCGCCCTGCTGGTACACGGCGATACGCACGGGCGGGGCGATCGAATAGGAGAAGTGGAAGCGGTTCTCGCCTTCCACGATCACGTTGCTGGTCTTCTGCTTGGTCTTGGGGTAGTCGTGCCCCTGCTCGTTTTCGACGACCAGAACGCCTCCGTCGTCGAGCCCCGCTAGCAGCAGCTCGATCTTTTGCTGGAGCCGATCAAGCAGCACCTGCTCCGTGTGATCCTGGACGGCGCCCTCGGCTTCGGACTCGAGCTGGTGCGTCTCGACGAGAACGTACGAGCTTTCGAACTCCTCGGTGGCGATGGAGCGGACCCGGTTCCGGCGGAAGCCGACCTCGTTCAACGCTTTCGAGTCGAAGTTGAGGTCCACGCTTTGATACGATGTGCCGTAGCGACGGAGAATCATCAGTTGCCTCGATCGATGGGTCCTGCGCGTCGGTTCGACGCCCGGATCAGGACCCGGGGTTGAGAAGTGCGTGCAGCTCTTCGGGCGTCAGGTCGCCCGCGGACTTGGACCCCATGCCGTGGGGCGACCGCGATTTGCGCCCGCGGCGCGCGGCCGAGCGCGACTCGGTCTGCGGCGTTCCCGCGTAGTCGAATTCGGGAAGGTGAATCTTCCCCACACTCCGCCCCAGTCGGTGCTCGAGGCTCTTCATGGCTCCGAGGTCAGAAGCGGTCACGAGCGTGACCGCGTTGCCCGTGGCGCCAGCGCGGCCCGTGCGGCCGATGCGGTGCACATAGTCCTCGGGATCGAGCGGGACGTCGTAATTCACGACGTGGCTGATACCCTCGACGTCCAGCCCTCGCTGCGCGACATCGGTGGCGACCAGGACGCGCACCTTGCCGGTCGCGAATCGTTCCAGCGCGCGGGTCCGGTGCTTCATTTGCCGATTCGAGTGCATCACGTCGGCCTGGATGCCCTCGCGCTGCAGCCGCCCTTCGAGAACGTCGGCGCCGGCCTTCGTCCTGGTGAAGATCAGCACTTGATCCCATCCAGGCTCCTTCATGAGCGTGAGCAGAAGGTCGGGCTTCTTGTCCGGCTTCACCGAGTAGAAGAACTCCGAGATGCCGTCTGCGGTCGTGCCGGAAGGGGTCGCTTCGATCCAAACCGCGTCCCGAGTGAGGCGCAGCGCCAGGTCGTGTACTCCGTGCGGCATCGTCGCGCTGAAGAGCATAGTCTGCCGCTTGCCCCCCATGCCCCGCATGACGTCTTCGATTTGCGGGCGAAACCCCATGTCGAGCATGCGGTCGGCTTCGTCGAGCACCAGGTAGGTGAGCTTGCGCAGGTCTACGCGCCCAGACTTCATGTGGTCAATGAAGCGGCCCGGGGTCGCGACGATCACCTCGAAGCCGTCCTCGAGCGCCTTGATCTGGGGGGCGTAGCCGACGCCGCCGAAAATCGCCTCACTCCGGATGCTGGTACCCCTGGCGAGCGAGGCCGAGTCGTCCGCCACTTGCTGGGCGAGTTCCCGAGTCGGGCAAAGGGCGAGAACCTGCAGGCCTTCGCCAGCCTTGATGCGCTCCAGCGCGGGGATCATGAAGGCCCCGGTCTTCCCCGTACCGGTCTGGGCGATGCCGACTACGTCGGTGCCCTCGAGACCTGCGGGAATCGCCTTTAGTTGGATCGGCGTCGGGATCTCCCAGCCGAGGGCCTCGATGGCAGCGAGGCCCTCGTCGGAGAGGTTCATGTCGGAGAAGCGAGTGATGTCCACGGGGGGTTCTCGAGAACGCGGATGCTGTGCCGAAACCAAGCGCCTCGACACACGCGGGACAGATGGCGCAAAGGTAACCGGTTTTTCTTGCCAAGGGTGTGGCATCAGTACAACTTGGGCGCGTCCGAACGCGGGTCTCGGCCCGCTCACAGCGACCCTCACTTGGACCGGCCCCCTACAATGGACGCGAACCGCCGATCGTCGTCCCGGACTTCTGTGCTCTTCGTATGCCTTGGCAACATCTGCCGCTCGCCACTCGCGGAGGGTGTATTTCGACACCTCGTTGAGCAGGAGGGGCTCGCGGATCGATTCGAGATCGATTCGGCGGGTACCGGCGCGTGGCACGTGGGCGATACCCCGGATGCGCGCTCCTCACTGGTCGCGGAGCAGCACGGTATCGAGCTGGAGTCGCGCGCGCGGCAGGTGGAGTCCGAAGACTTCGAGCGCTTCGACTACATCATCGCAATGGACCACGACAACCTGCGCTCGCTCCAGCGTATGAGTGACGCGAATGGTTCCGGTGCCCGCATCGAGTTGCTGCGCATGTACGAAGAGGAACGCGATGGTGACGAAGTCCCCGATCCCTACTACGGTGGATCGAGCGGCTTCGAGAAAGTATTCAAGATGGTCAAGAGATCCTGCAAGGGTTTACTCAACCAGTTGCAGGCGGCCTGAGGGGTTCTCGGGCCAGGGCCCGAGCCTAGGTGCCCCTGCCGAACCCGCTGCGGCAGCAAGTCGAGTCGGCGCTGGGGCACGAGATCACGCGCAGCGTCCCGGCTTCCGGGGGCTGTATCAACAACGGAGCCCGGCTCGACACGGCGGCCGCCGGATCGTTCTTCCTGAAGTGGAACGCCTCCGCTCCGCCCGAGATGTTCGATGCCGAGGCGGACGGTCTCGAAGCGCTGCGTGGCGCCTGCACGCTTCGCATCCCGCGACCCCTCGCGCGGGGCGGCGGTGACCACGGCCCTTCTTGGCTTCTGCTGGAATACGTGGGACCCGGCGCGCCGGCCCCCGACTATTGGCAACGGTTGGGTGCCTCGCTGGCGGAGTTGCATGGGGCGCCGGCGGACTCGGGATTCGGGTGGAGACGCGCCAACTGGATCGGGTCGCTGACGCAGCCGAACGATGAAAAAGCCAGTTGGGCCGCTTTCTGGCGGGATCTGCGCATCGTGCCGCAGCTGGAGCTGGCGCGGTCGAACGGTTTCATGCGTGACGATATCCTGGATCGGCTGGTCGAGGTGATTCCAGATGCCTTGCGCGGCTTCGGTGACGGCGGCCTGCTACACGGCGACCTCTGGAGCGGGAACGCTTATGCGACCGCTGAAGGGGCGCCGATCGTCATCGACCCAGCCGTGTATCGAGGCGACGGGGAGGTGGACCTGGCCATGACGGAATTGTTCGGGGGGTTCGGGAGCCGCTTCTATGATGCGTACGATGCGAGCCGGGCGATCAGCCAGGAGTACGAGCCGTTCAAACGCGACCTCTACCAACTGTACTACCTGCTGGTGCACGTGAACCTGTTCGGTGCTTCGTACGAGCGTGGGTCACTGGCAGCTGCTACGCGGGTGGTGGACGTGCTCGACTAGTGTCATCACTCGCCCGAACCTCGAATCGATGGATCTAGGCAGACACGATGGTACGGTCATACGATGCGGCATGAGAACGACCCGCAGTCTGCCTCATGAGTATGCGCTCGCCGTATTCGTGCTCTTCGGCGCGTCCTGTGTCATCGAGGCACCATCGGAAGGGGCCATTGCGGCACTAGTGGTGGGTCGCCCCTGCTCCAAACAGATCGCCCAGACGCTCGTCGAGTTGGGGGCAGTCGGCGAGGCGAGGCTCGAACCCCAGGGGACGGACGGCCCGACCTACCGCCTGGCGACGCGGGAGTTGGGCACCTGGGTGGTCGTCGGCTTTCCTACCGCGGCTCGGTCCGTCTTGACGACCTGGACGCCGGTCGGAGCCGAAGTACGCGAATTCGGGGAGGGTTGCACCGTTCACGTGCGCCAGGAGTCGCACTCGCTGGTTTCCGGCAACGCCCCCCGCGATGTGCCGCTCGCGCACTTCACGGATCGGGACGTTCGGTGGCTCGTGGAGCGCGCCTCATCCGCCCCCGGCTCGATCCGGGGGACCGTTCTCTACGTGTGGGCGCCCCATATGCCCCTCTCCGTCGATGGCTACGGGGAGATCGTCGAGGCCGCGACGAGGTTGGGCCTCGATGTCGTTCCGCTGCTGGCCACGGGTAGCGATCACGACTTCGCGCTACAGGAGGCAACGCGGGTGGGAATCCCAGAGAGCGGGCTGCGCGAAATTCGCTCGGTGGAGCTTCACTTCCGAGACGCTCAGGTTCACGCCCCCGCGATCCTGGTGGTCCTGGGAGGACGCATGTCTGCGGTGCTGCCGGGATACCGCAACGCCGACGGGTACGCTCGTTATCTGCTATCCCTCCTCGACAGCGACTAGAAGGGACGCGCCAGCGACCCACAGAAAGTGTTCAGCGCGGTCCAGTCCCGCTGCTCCTCTCCCAGCGCCCCGGTCCTGCCATCCTGCACCAACGCCTCGCACTGCGCCGAGTTGAGCGGGAGTGCCTGGAGCGGTGCCTCGTGGGACGCCAACCCGGGAGACAGCGACTGGCTCCGGGTGCCCGCCGGTACGCAGGCACGTTGCCAGAGTTCGCCCAGATCCGTCCAGTGCGAGGCGGCGTCCTGGGTATCGAACGTCCGCGTTTGCCAGGGGGAGGCCACAGGGTCCACAACCCGGAAGTGGAAGCGCTTGTCCTGATCGCTATCGCTGGGGACGGCGTTCGCGATGTAGAAGATCCGTCCGTCCGGAAAAAATGCCGGGAAGTAGCTTCCTACGCCGGCTTCGAGCGATACGGTCAACCGCTGCAGTCCGGAGTGTCCGGTGATGGCACCCTCATGGTCGCGATCGAAACGCGCGACCATGACGTCCGTGATGGTCGTGCTGGGGAGCCCACCGTTGACGAAGGGCGTCAAGTACGCCCCCTGGCTGAGGTGAAACGTCAACATCGAGTTGTCGAAGCTGAAGTCCGCCTTGCCCGCAGCGAAACCGAAGTCGATGGCCTGACGGCACGTCGTCGTGCCCGAGTCGGGATCGGTCGCCGTGATCTCAAAGAGCTTCAGGGAGGCACCAGGGGCGTAGGCGCTTCCTGGGCGGTCGCTCGAGTACGACGCGACATACCGCCCGTCCTTGGAAATGAACGGCGTATTGAGGTCGTTGGTGATCTCTGCGCAGATCGTCATCGGCGGCGATGGGTGCACGTCCCGGAGCGTTCCCGTCGAGCGATCGTGCACGAAGCGATAGTCTACGATTCGGAATCTCGACTCGTCGTTGGTGCCCGAGAACATCAGGCGATACGTCGCCGAGACGGTGCTCTCCGCAGTGTCCGCGGAGACCAGCGCGGTCGACTGGTAGTACACGCGCCGCATCGCGGGATGATCGTGGACGAATGCTGGTTCCAGGCCGTCCGCGTCTTCACTCCGCTCGAGGGCGTCCAGCATTGGGGCCAGCGGGTAGAAGCGGGTGGTGGAGTCGGCTGTGTAGTACGATGGCACAGTCAGGTAGCGGCCGTCAGGCGTCGAGACGGCATCGGAGCGGTCCGGAATCCGTATTCGCCGCCCCTTCGTGAGGTTGTAGAGGTAGTTCTGGTTGTGGCTGGCGAAGGCGACGATCCAATCGTCTCCGGCGTGGGGCACGGGCCGGGCGAACCAGTTCACGTCGTCTACTGGCTCCTCGCCCTCGCCTGGCCGCTCGGCCAACACTTCGCTGGCGGTGGCCGGAAGAGCGCAGTAGTCCCCATTCGCTGCGTCGATCAGCGCAAGCGCCTCGCCGCCCTCGCGGGCCTCCCCTTGGGTGCAGCTAGCGGTCGAGACGACCAGTGCGAGACGTAACGCCAGGGGCACGGAACTCCTTACGCCTTTCCAACCGCGCACCCGCATCCTCCTCATATGTGCCATGCTCCACAAGGTCGAGTCGGCGTCGACCTTTCGCGAGCCCTAGCCAGCCTGCACGCAGCGTACTGAGCGACAGTCCGTCATTCTCGGGGATCAGCCTCGGCAGTGGCGAGCGGACGAAAAAGCCCCATGTTGCCGCATCGGACGCCCCCCCCCCGGCATCGGACGAACGCGACACCATGACATCTCCCAGGCGCGCAAACCTCGTCGTCTGCGGCGCTCTCCTACTCTCGATGCCAGGCTGCCAACCTGAATTCGTCGTGGAGGAGACCACCATTGCCGCGATTCATGCCGCAATGGCGGACGGGCGGATCACCGCGGAGGCGCTAACGCAGATGTACCTCGATCGCATCGACGCATACGACAAGAACGGACCCTTTATCAACGCGTTGATCCACGTCAACCAGAACGCGCTCCAGCGGGCGCGCGAGCTGGACTCCATCTACGCGGCGGGCGGACCCGTGGGGCCGCTGCACGGCATCCCGGTGATCGTAAAGGACAACTACGACACGTACGACATGCCGACGACGAATGGGATCCTCGCGCTAAAGTACGATGTTCCGCCCGACGACGCGTACCAGGTGCGAAGAATGCGCGAAGCCGGAGCGATCATCCTGGCGAAGGCGAATATGGCGGAGTTCGCCACCAGCGGCGCGTGGACGGTAAGCTCGGTGCTGCCCGGGTTCTCGCGGAATCCGTACGACACGAAGCGGGTCACCGCAGGGTCCAGCGGTGGGACCGCGGCGGCCATCGCCGCGAACCTGGGCACGGTGGGCCTGGGAACAGACACCGGGTCGTCGATCCGGGGACCGGCTTCGCACCAGGCGCTCGTGGGCTTTCGCCCCACACAGGGGCTAGCAAGTCGCGACGGCATAGCACCGCTCAACTCCGCCCGCGACGTAGGTGGCCCAATCGCGCGGACGGTGGCCGACGCGGTAGCCGTCCTGGAAGTGATCGTGGGGTACGATCCGTCGGACACGATCACCGCGCTGAGCGTTGGCAACGTACCCGAGAGTTACGCGGCTGCGTTGGACAGCGCGGGGCTGCAAGGCGCTCGCATTGGGGTGCTACGTGACTTCTTCGAAGTAGCCGACGCCGAAGAGACCGGCCCCGAGCCGACTCCGTTCGAGCGGGATACGACCGACCAGCAACAAGAGCAACAAGAGCAACGCGAGCCGCCTGAGCCGCGAAGCGTCCACCCCGAGGTATTGGCCCTCATGGAGCAGGCCCTTAGAGACATGGCGGCCGCGGGCGCCGTGATCATCGACTCGGTCGCGATCCCCCATTTGGACTCACTCCGTCGTGCCATCCCCGGAATCGCGCGTTTCCGGCACGACTTCGACGAGTACATGGCCACGCGCCCGGACGCACCTGTGAAGACCATGAAAGACATTCTGGACTCCGGAGATTTCTATCCAGCGCTGAGAAGCAATCTCACCCGGGCCGTCGAGCAGGAAGGCGCGCCAGACGAAGACGAGGACTGGGACGAGTACTGGGAGGCGACCGCGGCGCTCCAGTCTGCCGTGCTCGCGGCGATGGATTCAGCGGGGGTGGATGTGCTCGTCTACCCCACTTACAACTACCCGCCTCGGCTCATTGGAGACCAGAACACGACCTACGGGGCGAATAGCGGCACGCTCTCGCCCCCTACGGGTTTCCCGGCGTTCAACGTTCCCATGGGGTTCTCCTTCGGTACTCTACCTGCAGGACTTCAGTTGTTGGGGCGCCCGTTCGGGGAGCCTGAACTGATCCGTACCAGCTACGCGTTCGAGCAGGCGACGATGCACCGGCGGCCGCCGACATCGACGCCACCGCTCGGGCGGTAGCCTGA
>JAYZBT010000366.1:0-3247 GCA_036338615.1 Gemmatimonadota bacterium | reverse complement strand
ACTCGATCATCGTGCACCTCGACTGGAAACGGTCCGCCGGACACTCGACGTCCTGGGGCACAATAGGACCCCCGGCGTCGAGTCACCAACGCATTAGCCGCTGGGCCGCCGATCGTACGCGAACCGCACCTCGACTGCCCCACCGGGACCGGCGCTGAAAGTCCGTGTGAGCACCAGTCGGTCGGCCGCCACGATCTCGTAGCGGTCCGTGATCACGCCTCCCTTGTCGAGGACCCACCGGATTCGCGGGACCCTGTCGTCCCATTGCACCTTGGCCTTCGTCGGCCAGGTCACGAATTCCAGCTCGACCTCGTCACCGTTCATCGGCACTTCGGTCCGTCTGCCTCTCGCGTAGGTAGCCGAGAAAGTCGAGTCGGTGAGCTCGAGCACGATGCGGCCTGGACGAACTCGTGCGAGGGTCATCGTGGCCTGCATTGCCTCCGGGTCGAATGCATCCGGCGGGACGCCGCCTCCGCGCCCCCCGCCACCACTGAAGCCGCCGAACCCGCCACCGCCACCAAAGCTGCCACCTCCGCCGAACCCTCCCCCACCTCGAGCTTGGCCCCGGGCGCGGGCCCCCGCCTGTCCAGCGGTGGGGATTTCTTCGCTCGCGTCTTCGTCCAACACCCACGTTCCCGAATAGTCGTCGAAGAGCACCATCGCTTCGGGGCCCTGCACGCCCGGGCCCCCTCCGGCACAAGCCGTCAGAAGCCCCCCGACCGCGAGTGACATCGCCTGCGTAAAGCGTCTGCTACGCATTTATGACTCCGGTTCTTTGACGGGCATTTCACCAGTCCCTGAGACGTCGGGGCGGCACATCCGTGCACAGGGCGGAGCAGAGGGGCGCTCTCCTGGCGTCCCTCGTCCGACGCGGATGGTGGTGCCAAGGGTAGTCCCCCTCCAAGACGACCAGGCGGAGACAATGTCGGTTCACGCAATCGACTACGATGTCGCTGTAACCCCCGTCGGTCTCTGCACTCTCGGTGACTAGGTCGATGACCTGTAGGGAAGGGTCGTTCATCTCCCTTGTGGATACGGGTCTGGGAGGGGCCGATCAGCGAATGCTAGGCGCTTCGATCCAAGCTACGGAGGCGACATCCAACTCGTCCCGAAGCACGCCCCAGATCCGCTCGGACGTAAAGCGATAGGGATCGAAGCGTTCGGGCAGGTGGATCTCCTGAGATACCCCACCAGGGGTGATTCTGAGCCAAGCGGTGCCACCTCTCATTCCACCCATCTCGGGATCGAAAGGTTGCAGCCAGAGGGTGCCTTCTTCGCCGCAGCGCAAATCCACGTACCTTGGTAGAACCTCCGCGATCTGGGCGGGATCCCACTCCATCTCCTGCACGGTTTCGTTGATCACCCGAATGCTGTCAGCGGCCGTGAAGCTCCCGCCGACCTGCCCCTGGGCCTCGGCCATCACGAACGCGAAGATCGCTCGGGCGAACTGCTCGGCGCTGGCTTCTGTGACACTCACAGGCGGGAGGGTGATCGCTTCCAGCTCGGTCCCATCGGCGCTGAACCCACGCATCTTGTTTCGGAAACGATCGTAAACGCGGAGCTCGCGGCCTGAGCAGACCGTCCAGAGCCGGAACCAGAGCAACACCGGAGGGAGTGCGCCCAGCGAATCGAGGTACGCCGCCGGATCCGCCAGGAGACTGCCCAGCGCCGCGACACCTCTGACCGAGTCGGTGGAGGGGTCCAGAGCGACGAGATCCGCCCCGTAGATCGTGCGCGAAAGGGAGAGAACGCCAGAGGACAGCGAGCCACTGCTTCGCGCAAGAATGATCTCTTCACCCAGGCGGGCTGTCCTCACTTGAGGACTCAGGAAGCCGAAGCCGCTCATCAAACTGCCCGGCGGCAGGACGTTCCTCGGGAGCGAGATCTCGGTGCGGGCGCTCCCGGGCCGAGAGATCTCGATCAGCACGTGGCGTCGCACGTCGAATATCCACGCCGCTCCGCCAATGCCTCGAGACACGAAGCCTACAGGGATTCCGAATTCTTCAGGGCCGCCGCCACGGCTCCCGTACTCGTGGAGCACGCTGCCGTCGGGGCCGAATCCGATGAAAAAGGGCTCAACGGAGTTGAGGACCCACACGCTACCGTCGGGCAGAACCTCCAGATCTACGACGACAGCGATCGACTCGGACGTGCCGCTGACACGGACGTCCGAGCGCTGCAGGACCATCGGCGCGTCCACGCCTTCCACAACGTTGCTGGGTGCGTCGTCGCAGCTCGCCAGGTTCGTCAGCGCGAAGACAACCGCCGTGAGGCCTTTGCAGATGTACCTGAGCTTCTGCCGGTTCTTCCGATGAATCTGTGACGACTTCACGACGGTCCTTTTAGGTCTTGGCTGGGTGGTTCCGATCGCGCAAAGTGCCGCGCGGGCGTTTGGCGCGCGACCCTCTCCAGTGGCGATGTCGCTTGATTGATGCCGGATCGTCAGCGTACGCTGCGGGTGACAAAGGACCAACAGAAGGTGTCGACCGGGAGGGTTGTCGATAACACGAAAGGACTGCCCTGCTGGTCGATCTCGACTTCCGCCAAGGCATGCCGTCCATTTGGAATGGAGGTCTGCCCACCGTCCACCAATGCCGTCCGCGGGGCGGCGTCACCCACAGCTTTCTCTCCCGCCACGTCCCCCTCGCGATCCGGGACGAAGAATCGTTCGACGCACGCGTCGAGTCGGTCTCATTCGAGCCCGGAGACCCCCTCTACCTGCTCACCGACGGCGGAGAAATCCGCATCAAGGTGCGGGACTCGGGAGCCGGCTTCGAGCGGTCTTCGGATGCGCCGATGGACTCAGCGGTGGCACCGAGTGGACGCGGCATCGATTTGGTCGAAGAGCTGTGCACGTCGGTGGCTTACAACGAGCGGGGGGACGAAGTCGAGGCCGTACTGCATTGGTGAGCCGTAGCAACGAATAGACAATCGCTGTCGCCCCGCCAGCACGGTGGCTGCTACCTTCACGAACGCTCGCCGATGCCAGTAGGTATCCGCCGACCTTCCCATCCATCGCAAGAGTCGACGCTCGTTGTCGCTACCCCTCTTTGAGCGCGCCGCAGAGTACCGGGCGAAGACGGCGATCGTGGCCCCCGAGGGCGTGTTCACGTTCGGGGACCTCCTAGATGCGTCCGCCCGGGTCGCCACGCGGCTGCTCGCGGGGCGCGACGACCTCGACTCCGAGCGAATCTGTTTCCTCGTCTCTCCTGGTTGGCACTACGTCTCGGTGCAGTGGGGCGTATGG
>JAYZBT010000365.1:0-14968 GCA_036338615.1 Gemmatimonadota bacterium | reverse complement strand
CAGGGTTGAGCTGAAAGGACGCACCGGTGAACAGCGACCGGGCACCGAACGATTTCTCGAGGTTGTTGGCGGAGATCATGGGGGAGGAATCGCGGAATCGTCAGGTATGTCAACCGGTGCGTGCATGGCTGCTCAGCGGGGGTCGGTCAGACCCTTGATCCTTCTCATAGAGGAGAACGAGGCGCTCGGGGTCCGGGAAGGGCCGCGAACGGATCATCACCGCGTCCACTACGGAGAAGATCGCAGTATTCGCGCCTACTCCAAGCGCGATCGTGACCAGGATCGCGACGGTGATTAGGGGAGATCGCCTCAGGCCCCTCAACGCGAATCTCAGGTCTCCCAGCAAGTCGGCGGCGACGGGCGCCAGTGAATGCAGTGCGCGCCCAGGTAGTCTCACCAGTGCGCCGAGCGCCAGCCGGGTGACCTGTTCTCAATTGGGCCGGAGCCGAATAGGTTGCCGCACGCGCGATTGCCTCCACTTCACGGCTGAGTGGCGGTATTGTCTCGTTTGGTCCGCACGTGGGGAGATGTCCGATGATGCGCAGTTCGGTGGTGGCCTGCCTGGTCGTGCTATCGACGACCGGTCTCAGCGGGCTTTTCGCGCCCCAAGGGCTGGGTCGGGGAGAACCGAGCCCCGGGGCCTGGCCCGGCCCTGACGCGACCTCGCTCGAGCAACTCGCCGAGCGACTCGCGGCGTGCGCAACGCCAGACCGCTGCACCCACTTGGTTTACGTTCACTCCCCCGACATGCCCCTGTCCCAGCGCGGCATCGCAGACATCGTCCGCGCCACGCGAAGCCTGGGCGTGCCAGTCAGCCTCCTGCCAGCCAGCTCCCTGTTCGAGTCGGCCTTCGAGCCTACCCTCGACGCGTTGCGCATGGCCCTCGTCGACGCGGGCGCCACGGTCCACTTCCCCTCCGTCGTCCTGATGAACGGGGGTGCGCCTGTGGCAAACGCGCTGGTCGGATACAAACCCGCCGAGGTCTACGAGTTTATGATCGGCCGTCGGCTCGCGAAGCTCGGGCCGGACGCCCTGACGTTTCCCACCGCGCCCGTCGTGGCGGACGCGCCCACGCGCGACGTGGAGTTGCTCGCCAACTACCCGCTATCGGGCAGGCCAGGCGCGTTCTTCCGCAGAACCCCTGGTACGCGCTACATCTCGTACGACCTGCGCGGCGTGGTCTACCTGCATCACTTGGAGTCCGACGAGAGCTTCAGCGCCCCTGGCCGATTGGACTTCGTTCCCTCCCCGGACGGCTCCTTCTTCGTCACACCGGGCCCCGGCAATAGCGGGCTCGCGTTCTACGGAGCTCGGGACGTTTTCCGGCTCGGTGCACAAGGTCGAGCGCGCTCCCTCAGCCCCATGTTCGTCGACGTGACCCTGCGCGATCAGTACCCCTCGATCGGCATCCTCGAGCGCAGGCCCGGTGCGCGGCGCGTCTATCGCGTGCTCACCGCATGGTACGAAGGGGCGCAGTACCGGGACTTCGAGATGGACTTCGACCCCGACGGCGGAATCACCGACATTCGGCCCATATCGATCAAGACGGTGGCATGCCAGGGTATGGCACTCTCGTTGCCGATCCTATCCAAGGACGGCCGCGAGATGTCGGCGAGAGACGAGGGCACTGGCACGACCAAGGTGTTTCGACTCGGCCCCGACGGCGCTTGTGAGCAAGTCTTCGACTCCGGGCTGCAAACTACCAAGGCCACGTTCAGCTCAGACGGCGCGCTGCTCGCGTTCGGCTCTCGGGACGGGGACCGAACCGGCCTGGGCGACGCGCGTCCCGCCGTCTATGTGGTGGACCGGCGCACGCACGAGACGACCCGCAGTCCCGATAGCACATCGCCCAGCCTGACGATCCCGGAATTCGTAGGCCCAGACAGCCTGCTCTTCCTCGTCGCGGGTGCCCGCCGAAACGACCCGAGCGTACTGCGACTCGTTTGCTGCGTTCGCTGAGGAACGGATATCGATGACCGACGATCGGCCAACCACCGACCTCCAGGGCGCCGACCGGCAGTTTGCGAACTCCGGTCCCGTTCCCCCGCGCTGCATTCTATTCTTTCCGGGTACGCGCCCGGAGTTGTATGCGAAGGCTATGGCGTCCGGGGCAGACCAGGTTTGTATGGACCTCGAGGATGCCGTCGCGCCCGACTCCAAGGAGGAAGCTCGCGACGCCGCTCTATCGGTCCTACGCAGGGCCGACTTCGACCCGGCGCGGTTCGTATTGCGCATCAACCGACCAGGGACCCCGGACGGAGCGCGCGACCTGGAGGCACTCAGCGACCCGGAGCCGGGCCGCGCGACACCCTGGACGCTCATGGTCCCCAAGGTCGAGGCTTCAGAGGAATTGGAAGACCTGCGCTCCAGACTCGACGAGGGCGGCCTCTCCCCGTCGCTCCTCCCGGTGATCGAGACGGCCGAGGGACTCGCCCGGGTGGAGGCGGTGGCCGCGGTCGACTCCATCTGTGGGCTGCTCTTCGGCGGCCTGGACTTGAGCGTCGACTTGGGCGCGGCCCTCGACTGGGACGCCTTGCTCTACGCGCGATCCCGCGTGGTGCTCGCGGCCCGGCTGGGGGGCGTCAGTGCCATCGACATGCCCTTCCTGCGCATTTCCGATCCGGAGGGACTGCGAGACGAGGCCGAGAGGGTTCACAGGCTGGGCTTCAAGGGCAAGGCCGCGATCCACCCCGGCCATGTGGATGCCCTTCAGACGGTTTTCTCTCCCAGCGAGCAAGAGGTGGAGCGGGCCCGCCGTATCACCGACGCTGCCCGCGAGAACGACGGGGTATTCCTGCTGGACGGCGTGATGGTGGACCGGCCTGGGATCATCGCGGCGCGCCGAATCTTGGCCCGGGCTGAAGCACACTTGACCGACCCATACGGAGACTGAGGCGCATGGCCGCTGAAGTAGACGACGAACTGCGAGAGCAGATCCGCAAACTCTGCGGTCGCTATCCCTCCGAGTACTGGCAGAAGCTCGACCGCGCGCGCACGTACCCCGAGCAGTTCGTGCAGGCGCTGACCGATGCCGGATACCTGGCTTGCCTGATCCCCGAGCAGTACGACGGGCCTGGGCTGGGCATCCGTGAGGCGGCGCTGATCCTGGAGGAGATCCACCGCTCCGGGGGGAACGCCGCCGCCTGTCACGCCCAGATGTATACCATGGGCACGGTGCTCCGGCACGGCTCGGCGAAGCAAAAGCAGCGGTGGCTCCCGAGCATCGCTTCCGGCGATCTCCGACTGCAAGCCTTCGCGGTCACCGAGCCGGATGCCGGGTCCGATACCACTCGTATCTCGACGTTCGCCGAGCGGAGGGGCGACCGCTACGTGGTGAACGGGCAGAAGATCTTCATCTCCCGGATGCAGCACTCGGACTTGATGGTCCTGCTGGCCAGAACCACGCCTCGCGCCGACGTCGAGAAGAAGACCAGGGGCCTCAGTGTCTTCATCGTGGATCTGCGCGAGGCCGGCGATGCGGTCGAGGTGCGGCCAGTGGACACGATGATCAATCACGGAACCAACGAGGTCTTCTTCGACGATCTGGAGGTTCCGGCCGAGAACCTCATCGGAGAAGAGGGCAGCGGCTTCTCCTACATCCTGAGCGGCATGAACGCCGAGCGCATCCTACTCGCGTCGGAGTCCATCGGAGACGCGCTTTTCTTCATCGATCGATGCAGCAAGTATGCCGGGGAGCGCGTGGTCTTCGATCGTCCCATCGGTCAAAACCAGGGCATCCAGTTCCCGATCGCCGGCGCGTACATCCGGCTGCAAGGAGCGATCGCCGTGAGGGACCGGGCGGTCGCGCTATACGATGCCGGAGAGCCGTGCGCCGCTGAAGCCAACATGAGCAAGTTCCTGGCATCGGAAGTGGCCTGGGAGGCCGCGAACGTCGCGATGGATACTTTCGGGGGATACGGGATGGCCGAGGAGTTCGGGATCGAACGGAAGTTCCGAGAAGCCCGCCTTTATCTGGTCGCCCCCGTGGCCAACAACCTAGTGCTGAGTTACGTCGCCCAGCACGTGCTGGGCCTTCCCCGTTCGTTCTGATTCCGCATGAACTCTCCCGACCTTCCCGACTTCGATGCCTGGCTCGGCAAGCGGCGCGTGCAAGACGAAGTCTTGTCGCTCGGCCAGGCACGACGCCTCGCCGCCACGCTGGACCTCGACCCTGAGCCGCTGACGGACGGAGGGGCCCTCCCCGCCGGATGGCACTGGATCTACTTCAACCCGTCACCCGCCCGCTCGGCTCTTGGACCGGAGGGTCACGATGCCCAGGGGGACTTCCTTCCCCCCATCGCACTCCCGCGAAGGATGTGGGCGGGTGGCACCCTGCGTTTTTCCGGCACGCTCCGCATTGGCGAACCGGCTGAACGCGTCTCCACGGTTCGGTCGATCGAGCATAAAGAAGGACGCTCGGGGAGGCTTGTCTTCGTCACCGTCCACCACAGGATCGCGCACGAGGACGGGGCTTCGGTGGACGAAGAGCAGAATCTCGTATTTCTGCCCGAGCGCCCTGCCGGGGCGGCTTCTGCGGCTTCTCCCGGCCAGGCTCCGGTCGCGCCCGAGTGGAGCGAGGCGTTTACGGCAGACGAGGTCACGCTCTTTCGCTTCTCCGCCCTCACGTTCAACTCCCACCGCATCCACTACGATCAACGATATGTGACCGAAGTGGAGGGCTATCCCGGAGTCGTGGTGCACGGTCCGCTCCTGGCTGTGCTGCTTCTGGGCGCCGGGATTCGACACACGCCGGGAAACGGGACTCCCACAGGCATGCCGCGGACGTTCCGCTACCGAGCCAAGCAGCCGCTCTTCTGCAACGAGCAGTTTCAGCTGTCCGGAGGCCGCATGGACGCCGGAAGTGGAGCGATGGGCACGGAGCCAGATGGCGGAGTCATGAAGCTCTGGGCTGAGCATCCAACCCGGGGCATCGCGATGGAAGCTGAGCTGGAGTCAGCAGTCGCGCTGCCCCTATGAGTCGGCTCGAGCCTCGCTACCGCACCGCGCGCACCACGAGGAACTTCGGATCATTGGCCATGACCTGGCTGTTCCCAAAAGCGCGCTTGAGCTTCTCGTAGTAGTCCAAATGACGGTTTCCCACCACCCAGAGTTCGCCACCGCGTCGCAGCACGCGCTTCGCGCCCGTGAACATCTTCCACGCCACATCGTCTCCCCGCACCCGTCCCCGATGGAAGGGCGGGTTGCAGAGGATGAGATCGGCAGAGCCGCCGGGGTGTCCGTCGAGGCAATCCCCGATTCGGAAGGTCGGCTGGCAGAATGCCACCTCGGCCCGTTCATCGAGCGCACGCCTGAATGTTGCCTCAGCCGATCGGACCGCTAGACGCGATTCATCTACGAGGGTTACGTGTGCCGTAGGGTCTGCGAGCGCGACGGCCAGACCGAGGGCGCCATTGCCGCACCCCAGGTCGATCACGTCTGGACCGTCCACCGTTGCCGGGAGGTTGTCGAGCAGCAGCCGAGTTCCCGAGTCGAGTCGCTGTGCAGAGAAGACCCCCGGATAGTTGACCAACTGCGCGTCTTGACGACCAAGCGCGAAAACGGTCGGCTGGGGAGCTGTTGGGGAGAGCTCGGGCTCCAGGGTCGAGAAGATCAGGCGCGCCTTCTTCTTCGCGTGCGACGTGCGGGTCGGGCCTATGGTTCGCTCGAACAACTCGATGGTCGAAGAATGCACGTCCCGCGTCATGCCACCGCCCACGATCACCGTCGTGGGTTCGATCACCGCCCGCAGCTCGACGAGTTGGGCCTCTAGCAGCGCGAGCGTCTTGGGGACCTTCACGAGGACTACGTCGGGCGCGCCGACTCCCGATTCCGGGAGCTGCTCGATACCGTTTCGCTCCAGGTTTTGGCGCATCGCCATCGACGCCACGTGAGAATCCGAGACGAACCTCACGTGCTGCAGCACGCCCGACTCACCCGCCGCCGCGATGGCGACGGTGAGTGCACCAAAGGCGTCGTTCACGATCACTACATGCGAGACAGGTCGTTCGTCCATCACCTCGGCGAGGTGGGAGAGCAGCAGTTCGTCGGCCGCGTCCCACGCGCGGAGGGTCGCATTGCGCGTAGGGGGATATCGGATGAGGTCGAACTCACCCTGCGGCACCACAAACCGCGTCTCAGCCATCGCGATGCTCCGAGCAGACGTCGACCCTGGTCGTGTGAACCTACCTTGGACCGGCCCCAAGCGGGAAGCGCCCGCAAGCGCACGACATCGCGATTCGGTGTCGATTCTCCGGTAGGAGTGTCCAGGCATGCACCGCTAGCTTGCCGAACATTCACCCCGCGCCCTCCTGCCCGAGGATTCGATGTCCGATACCACCGTTCTGCGCCGCGCAGCGGAGCACGCGATCAAGTTCTACGAAGAGCTGGATCACGCGCACGTGGCTGCGAGGGCGGGATACAACGAGCTTCGCGACCGGCTGGCCGTCCCCCTACCGACCGTGGGTGAGAACCCCTCCCGCGTGTTCGACCATCTCATGCGAGACACGCGCGACGGGCTCGTGGGTGCCGGTGGACCGCGCTTCTTCGGGTGGGTCATCGGCGGCTCACTTCCTGTGGCCATCGCGACCGATTGGGTGGTCTCGGCCTGGGAGCAGAACGGCGCGATCTATCAGTGCAGTCCAGCCGCCGCGGTCGCGGAAGAGGTGGCCGGGGAGTGGCTGAAGGAATTGCTCGGCCTTCCGATGGAGTGCTCATTCGCGATGGTGACCGGTTGCCAAATGGCTCACTTCACCGCCCTCGCGGCTGCCCGTCAAAGGTTGCTTCAGGACCGTGGTATCGATGTGGGACGAGATGGACTGTTCGGGGCCCCACCCGTGCGCTTGATCACCGGTCGCCACCATCACGAGTCCCTCGACCGAGCTCTTCGCTTTCTGGGCATCGGGTCGAATGCTCTGCGGCTCACGGACCTCGATTCCGAGGGCCGCATGGACATGGCAAGCCTCGGGCAAATACTGGATGAGGAGCCCGACGCGCCCACCATCGTTTGCCTGATGGCCGGCGACCTCGATACGGGAGCGTGCGATCCGTTCGCGGAGGCGTGCTCTACGGCGCACGAGCGGGGCGCCTGGGTTCATGTCGATGGGGCCTTCGGCCTATGGCTCAACGCCAGTCCTACTCACTCAGCCGCTCTTCGCGGCTGTGAGGAGGCGGACTCGTGGGCGACGGACGGTCACAAGTGGCTCCAGCTTCCCTTCGACCACGGGTACGCCTTCGTGCGTGATCGCGAGGCGCACAAGGCGTCCATGTCCATGACAGCCGGCTATTTCATAGCCCCGGACGGCGGGGGGCGAGACCAGATGAACTGGACCCCGGAGTGGTCGCGCAGGCCGCGTGGGGTCGTCACCTATGCTACGGTGAAGGCTCTGGGCCGTGAGGGTATCGCTCGCATCGTCGACGAGTGCTGCCGCTTGGCCGACCGGTTGGTCGCCGGACTCGGCACGCTTCCAGGAACGGAAGTGCTCTCGCCCGCAAGAATGAACCAGGGCCTCGTCCGGTTTCTGGCCGAGGACGGAGATCATGACCGGCGCACCGATACCGTCATCGAGGCGATCCGGGCGGAGGGGACCGCGTGGTTCGGAGGCACGGAGTGGAACGGACGGCGCGCCATGCGGATCTCGCTGTGCAATCATCGCACGACCGACCAGGACGTGGACGCGACCCTCGAAGCGGTCGCGAGAGTCTTGCACGAATTGGATCGCGACCGAAACAGCGACCGGGGGGCTACCTAGCTCTCACCCGGAGGTCACGAGGACCGCGGTCTCAGTTTCCCTTCGTATAAATCTCGAGCACACCGCTGGCGCCGCCTAGACCGAAAAGGCTACCGGCTTCGACCGGCCGATAGATCACCATCCGGTCCACCGCGGCCGGCGAGATCTGCAGGACCATGTCGGTGTTCGTCGTCCGCGTACCGTTCAGGAAGATCACCATGGGGACACACGCCGAAGTGAACCTCATTCGCACCTGGCCGGGCACGGAACCGATGCAGAGCGAACCGTCGCCTCCCCGCTGCACGATCACGCCCGAGATGTGCTGGGCGCGCACGAGGTCCGCAACGTCGCGGGCCAAGGCGCGGACCTCGTCCACGGCGGCCGCGGTGATATGGACTCCTCCCCGCGCTCGGTCGGGAAGAGAAACGGCCTCGACCGTGACCGTGATGGGCGCGATCTCCACGGCCCGCGTATCCAACATCATCTCGACCGCAACGCGCCTACCGCTGGGTACTTCGAGCGTGTCCATCTTCGTGCCGTACGCGAGGTGTTCGCTCATGAGCATGTACGTGCCCGGGGGCACGCCTTCCATCGTGAAGCGACCCCCGCCGTCCGTGAGTCCCCTGAACGACGTGCCTCGCAACCAAACCACCGCCTCCGCGACCGGAGCCCCAGCCGAAGCATCGAGGAGTCGGCCTGAAACACTGCTGGGCTCGAGTGCGAACAGCAGGAAACCCGCTTCGACGACGCCGTGTTCCGCCACGCTTATTTCGCGGCTGGCGCCCTGGCGATCGAGGAAGTGCGCCGTTAGGGCGATCGGAGTATCCGCGGGCGCTGTGCACGTCCTGAACCAGCCGTTGTAGTCCGTGCGCAGGGTCAAGCGATCGGGGTCACGAGTACCCGGCACGTCCCACGAAAGCGTGACCTGGGATCCCGGTAGTCCGATCTCGGTGTCGCCGTCGGCGACCCGGCCCGCGACCACCCCCGTGCCGGATATGAACTGCTCCCCGAAGCACTGTGACGCCACCAGCGTGAATGTCGATGGCGTTCCCAGGTCGACGCGCGTGCTGTCCAGGGCGGCGACCGAGATGGGGCGTGGCCCGAGCGACACCCCGAGTTCGTCCAGACGCACGTGCGAGAAAACGACCGAATAGCGACCGGGCCGCACGCCTACCATCCGGTAGCGTCCTTCGGCGTCGGTCACGGCTCGGTGCGAAGTCTGCCACAGGAAGACCGTCGCGCCGGTGAGCGGCCCGCCTCGGATGGAGTCGTACGCCGCCCCGTACACGACGCCCTCTTGGGCGCCGGCCCCTACCGCGCCGACCGCTGCGAGGGCGGCGACAACCAAGAGGCTTGAACTGGCTCTGGGTACCGGCCTCGTCGATCCGGTGGGTGTGAGGACTCCTCCGACATCATACACCGGTACCCCCACCGGATTCCACTCGGTGGAGCGGCCTCCGCCGGCTAAAGCACACGATACACCCGGCCAGTCTGAGCTCCCTCGACGCTCTTGGCGTACGCAAGCGCGGCACGAGCCGCCGAAACGGGCTCGAAGCCTCTGAAGAACGGCGCGTATACCTCCATCGCTTCCTCGATGACGCCCGGACTCACGACGTTGATGCGTTGCCCGCGCGGCATCTCGATCGCTGCCGCGGCGACAAAGGCGTTGATGGCTCCATTCACCATGGAGGCCGACGTGCCCTGACGAACCGGGTCGCTGTCGAGGACGCCTGTAGTGAGCGTGAAGGACCCCCCGTCCGCGAGGTAGTCACGACCGATCAGAACCAGGTTGACTTGCCCCATGAGCTTGTCCTTCAAGCCGACCTCGTAGTCCTCCACCCCCATGTCTTCGAACGCGGCAAACTTGACCTTCCCAGTCGCGGAGACCACGGCATCGATCGACCCGGCGCTCTCGAACATCGTCCGAATCGCCGCATGGTCGGTGATGTCCGTCTGCAAGTCGCCGGACGCTCGCCCTGCCGAGACGATCTCATGACGCTCCCCCAGCTCCGCGACGATCGCGCGGCCGATCGTGCCTGATGCTCCCACAACCAAGACCCTCATCAATCCCTCCAGTAACCACTGCCGACGTTGTCCAACGTCGCGATGAACTCGGCCCCGATACTAGCCCCGACGTGGCGGTCCGCCCATTCTGCGTCCCCAGCCCCTTGGCTGAACCGCCACGGGTCGGCCGCCTCACCGCAAAGAGCCTCCATGGACTGGAACGACGTCTGGATTCTGTACCGCCGCGAGCTTCGCTCCGCGCTTCGCGAGCGGACCATCGTGGTGAACAGCATCCTCATGCCGCTCTTTCTCTATCCCGTCATGCTCTGGGTGATGTTCACCGGGATCATGTTCGTTGGGGGCCTGGTGGAGCGCACCAATTCGCGCGTCGTGGTCCTCGATGCGCCCTCCGCGCACGCGGCCCTGATGGACACGTTGCGCGAACGCGAAAACATCGACGTCCGGGAAGAAGCCGTCAGCTCCGACTCCGCGGTGGCGCTCATCCGTGTGGGGGACCTGGAC
Organism: Gemmatimonadota bacterium; assembly: GCA_036338615.1. Classification (GTDB taxonomy): domain Bacteria; phylum Gemmatimonadota; class Gemmatimonadetes; order Longimicrobiales; family Gaopeijiaceae; genus UBA1138. The sequence goes on along the minus strand of JAYZBT010000365.1, from coordinate 4,715 downwards.
GCGCTGGTGGAATTCCTTCCGCCGCAGGCCGACGCCCGGGGGCTGGACGAAAACTTCCAGATCTTGATCCGCTACGATCGCGCCGTGGAGCGAAGCCGCCGCGCCACGGATCGCGTGCAAAGCATCGTCTCCGGCTACCGCAGTCGATGGGTGGTGCGCGAGGCGTCGGCTCTCGACATATCCCGCGCGGAGCAAGCGCAGTTCCGGATCCTGCAAGACAACGTTTCGAGTGACCGGCAGATGGGCGCCCTCATCATGGGCATCCTGATCCCGCTCTTCCTGGTGCTCATGGTCGCGCTGGGCTGCTTGATCCCATCCATCGATTGCACGGCCGGCGAGCGTGAGCGCTCCACGTGGGAGACCCTCATGACGGTGTCGGCCTCGCGGCTGAGCGTCGTGACGGCCAAGTACTTTTATGTCGCCACACTGGGCATCACGGCCGGCCTACTCAACGTAGTCGCCATGTTCGTGTCGTTGGGGGCCATCGTGGGCCCGCTGCTGGCAGACGCAGGAGGCGGAGCTGAAGCATTCGAGTTCAGCCTACCGCTTCTGGCGCTGCCGGTGATGGCGGTCGCGGCGGTCGCGCTGGCACTCTTCTTCGCCGCCGCAATGATGATCCTCGCCGCGGTCGCGCGGAGCTTCAAGGACGGCCAGGCAATGGTGACCCCGGTCTATTGGCTCGCTCTACTGCCCATCTTGTTGGGACAACAGACCGACCAGACACTCACGCCCGCCATCGCCGCGATCCCTGTGGCCAACGCGAGCATGATGATTCGCGATGCCATCAACGGCGTCTTCCTTTGGCCGCTGATGGCCGAGACGCTGGCGGTACTGTTCGTGATGGTGGCGGGTTGCCTGCTTCTCGCGCGATCCATCCTCCAGTTCGAGGAACTCCTACTGGGCTCCTTCGACGGCAGCTTCTGGCGCTTCGCCAAGGAGCGCATGATGGGAAAGAAGGGCGAGAGGCAGGCCAGCGCGGGCGCGGGGGTCGACTGATATGGATACCGGAACCACGCCAGAATCACGGAACGAGGGACACGAAATGGAGAGCACCAGCGTTCGAGTCGAAGCGCTGCGCAAGAGCTTCTGGGACGAGTCGAGAGGGGAGATCCGGGCGGTCGACGGCATCGACTTCGCGTGCCGTCCGGGAGAGGTATTCGGACTCCTCGGCGCCAACGGCGCGGGCAAGACGACCACGCTGCGCATGCTCGCTACGATCCTGAAGCCCACCGGCGGGCAGGCTTCTGTGAACGGCCACGACGTGCTCGCCGAGCCCGAGGCTGTACGTCGAAGCCTGGGTTTCTTCTCGGCCTCCACCGCGCTCTATCCTCGCCTCACCGGCAGGGAGACGCTGGAGTTCTTCGCCCGTATCAACCGGTACCCGGCCGATCGGGTAGGCCAGCGAGTCGAGACACTCATCGAGCGCTTCGGCATCGCCGAGTACGCGGGCGCCCGGGTGGAGAAGCTGTCCAGCGGGATGAAGCAGAAGATCTCCATCGCTCGGACCATCGTGCACGATCCGCCGGTCCTCATTTTCGACGAGCCCACGGTGGGCCTGGACGTCATGGCCGCGCTGGAGATACAGCGTGTGATTCTCGAGCTACGGGACGAGGGCAAGAGCATCATCTTCTCCACCCACATCATGAGCGAGGCGGAGAAGCTGTGTGATCGCATAGCGATCATCCACCAGGGTCGGATCCTCGCGTTGGGCACCCTCGAGCAGCACCGGCAAGCGACGGGGCAGCACTATCTCGAGGACATCTTCGTGCACAAGGTCATGGAGGTGGAGGGAGCGGAGGACAGCACGTGAACCGAGGGCGACCCAACGACCGGGGCGTGCTGGCGACGCTCTTCCGCTATGAGATCAAGAGGCTGCTTCGCGATACCCGCATGATCCTCATCGCCGTCGTGGCGCCGCTCGTGCTCTTCCCGTTCATCATCTTCGTCATGCGCATGGTCGAGAGAACCGAAGAGCGCAGGTTGGTCGAGACGGTCTACGAATACGCTCTGGTGGGAGACGAGGCGGAATGGGGCCGAGAGATCGTCGCTGCGGCCCTGGAACTCGAAGCCAACGATCCCGACACGTCTGGGGCGCCTGTGCGCTTCGAGGAGCAGCAGGTCGTGGACGCGGACTCCTTGCTGATCGCCTCCGGCATCCACCTGGTGGTCGAGGCGCTGTCTCCAAACGCGTACGCGCGGATCAGGGCGCAAGAAGCGGCCGCGGACTCCAGCGACGCCGAAGAGGACACAGCGGAGGACATCGAGGTAGAGGAAACGGAGGAGGAGGACGCGTTTTCCGAACTGCCGACGCTCCGACTCCGCTACCGCGCTCAGAGTGACTTCTCGCGCAACGCCTCCAATCGGCTCAGCGCGCGCATTGTCGAGCTTCGCTCGCAGCTCAGGGACAGTCTCTACCGCTCCCGTGGCTTCCCCATAATGCTCGAACAGATCGCCTTCGTGGAGACAGAGAACACCGCGAGCGCCGAGAAGGAGGGAGGCGCGCTCCTGGGATTGGCGCTCACTCCGTTTTTACTGCTGCTGATGCTCACGGGCGGCTCCATCATGGCGGTCGACGCCATCAGCGGGGAAAAGGAGCGTGGCACGCTGGAGACGCTGCTCACCACCGCCGCGGCACGCTCGGACATCGTCAAGGCCAAGCTGATGGGCATCATCGCCGTCGGGATCGCGGTGGCGGTCATCAACATCCTGAATCTGCTGGTCTATGTGGTTCTCGGGGTCGTCGACCTGCCGGAGAACTTCGCGGTCGCCCTGTCGGCAGTGGATCTCGTCCTGCTGCTCGTGCTCTTCCTGCCGCTCACGGTGCTCATATCGAGCTCGCTGCTACTGCTCTCGGGATACGCGAAGAGCTACAAGGAATACCAGATCTACTTCTTCCCGCTTTTTCTGGTGTTCCTGGTGCCCTCCTTGGCGGGGATGCTGCCCGGCATGGAGCTGCGCTCCGTCATCGCGCTGGTGCCGATCGCCGGTATCGGCGTGGCCGTGCGCGAGATCATGGTGGCCCAGTACGACTGGCTCTTCCTGATGCTCGCGTTCACCTCCACGGGCGGAGCGGCGGTGTGGGCCGCTCGGCTCACCGAGCGCACTCTGTCCACCGAGCGGCTCATCTCTCAGTCCGACCTCGACGAAGCGGACTTGGTGGGCGGGCCGGCGCTCTTCCCGCGACACGTGCTGCGCTGGTTCGGCGTGATGTGGGTGATTTTCCTGATCGTCTCCCTCTGGTTCGGTGAGGACCTCGGAGTACGTGGGCAGATCCTGGTGAACCTGGTGTTCATCTTCCTCGGCGGATCGCTGCTGATGGTGCGGCGCTACGGGCTCGACCCTCGGACCGCCTTCGCCTTGAGGCCGGTGCACCCCCTGGTCTGGCTCGCCGTACTCATCGGAGCGCCCGCCGGCTACATCGTGGGCATCGGCCTGGCCGGCCTCGTCGACACCTATGTCTTCCCCGTACCGCAAAACGTGCTCGAGGCCTTCGGCGACACCCTGCTGGGTGACGAAATGCCTCTCTGGCAACTGCTGTTCTTCCTGACCATCATGCCAGGCATTCTGGAAGAACTCGCCTTCCGGGGCGTGCTGCTGCACGGACTGCGAAAGACGTTCGGCCCCGTGGGGATGTGCCTGGTCGTGGGCGCTATCTTCGGCATCTTCCACGTGTCCCTGTTCCGACTCGTGCCCACGGCCTACCTCGGGATGATCTTCGCTGCCGTTGTGCTACTCACGGGCTCTATCTTCCCGGTCATGCTCTGGCACTTCGCCAACAACGCCATCGGGCTGGTTCCGGCACACATGGGGTGGGTCACGGAAGACACCGTGCTTCCATGGTGGGGCTATGCGCTGGGCCTACTCGGCCTGCTGGTATCCTTCGGCATCATTTGGATCGTGCGCACGCCATATCCGGACCTCAAGAAGAAGCGGCCCGATGCGTTCGCTTAGGCCCGAATAGCGATGCCGGATCACCCTCGCCACCTGCTCACGCTGTGGAGCCCTTCGTACTGCGGCGTCGCCATCGGGCTCGCAGCTTCGCTTGGAGCAGGCTGCGCACCATCCGAGCCAGAGCCGCCGCAAATCGTCGGAGACGCCCCCGCCCTTCTCTTCGAGGGAGCCCGCGTCATCCTCGGAGACGGCGACCTGATCGAGAACGGCGCCTTCCTCGTGCAAGGCGACCGCATCGTCGGGCTCGGGCGCACGGGAGAGGTCGCGGCTTCTTCAGGAGCCACGACCATCGACCTGTCCGGCAAGACGGTCATTCCGGCCATGATCGACGCGCACACGCACTTGGGATACGAAGCGTACACGAGCTGGGGGGCTGAAAACTACACGCGCGTGAACCTGATCGAGCACCTCGAACGCTATGCCTACTACGGGTTCGGCGCCGTCTTCTCAGCCGGCAGTGACCCTCACGCTCTCGCCCTCGAGATCCAACGGGCTCAGGAAGAGGGGGATATCAGAGGCGCCCGCTTCCTCTTCGCCGCCGGAATGGCCCCGCCCGACCAGGGACCGAACGCACAGTTCGTGGGCCACGCCCTCGCCCTAGCCGACCAGACGGGCATGACCGTCCTGACGGGGGTCACGTCCGCGGAGGAAGGCCGCAGCGCCGTGCGGGAGGTCGCGCGGGCAGGCATCCGCTTCATCAAGATCTGGGTGGACGATCGAGGGGGGAGCCAGGAGAAGCTGGGGAGAGATGTGTACCGCGCGAT
>JAYZBT010000364.1:0-3633 GCA_036338615.1 Gemmatimonadota bacterium | reverse complement strand
GCTGGTCGTCGGTAACGCGGCCGGCCTCCAGTTGCACGTTGAGATCCGTACGGACCAGCACCGTGCGGCCGCGCAGAGTCGCCAAGTCGAGGTCGGCGAGCGTTTTCTTCATGGAAGTGAGGTGCGGGTGGACCTAGGAGGGTCGAATCTTACGACAATGCCAGACCCCGTCTACCGGAACCCACTAGGGGAGGAGCCGAAGCCTCACACGCGCACGACGCACACGCGCACGACGCGCGTGCCTTCACCGTCACAATCCGCGGCAGCGCCAGCCTCCCGCGTACCCTGTGCGGGCGCGGTACCGACCGACACCATCCCCGAGTCGATCAGGCCCCTCCTCCCTCGGGCAGCCGCTCGCCGATGTAGCTCACGAGGTCCACCACTCGATTGGAGTACCCCCACTCGTTGTCGTACCAAGAAAGCACTTTCACCATCCGTCCGGTCATGACCGCGGTGGAGAGAGCATCCACGATCGAGCTGTACGGATTCCCCTGATAGTCGATCGATACGAGTGGTTCGTCCGAGACGTCGAGCACCCCCTCGAGGGCGCCCGCCGCCGCTTCGCGAAACGCCGCGTTGACCTCTTCGGCAGTGGTATCCGTGTCCAGCTCGGCAACGAGGTCGACGATGGACACGTCGGCGGTCGGGACCCGAAGTGACATGCCGTCGATACGCCCTGCAACGGACGGTAGCACGAGTCCGGTGGCCTTCGCGGCGCCCGTGGTGGTCGGGATCATCGAGATGGCCGCGGCGCGAGCCCTGCGCAGGTCACTGTGCGGCAGATCCAGGATGCGCTGGTCGTTGGTATACGCGTGAACGGTCGTCATGAGCCCATGGCGAAATCCGAACCGCTCCGCGAGAACCTTCACGACCGGCGCGAGACAGTTGGTCGTGCAGCTCGCGTTGGAGATCACGTCGTGATTGTCCGGATCGTACTGATCGTGGTTCACGCCGAGCACGATCGTAATGTCTTCGTTCTTGCCCGGAGCCGAGATGATCACCTTTTTGGCCCCGGCATCTAGATGCTTGGCGGCGCCATCGCGGTCGCGGAAGTGGCCGGTCGACTCGATCACGACGTCGATCTCCAGATCCGCCCACGGGAGCTGCGCCGGATCGCGCTCGCTGAAGACGCGGATCTCGTCGCCGTCGACCACCAACCCATGCTCCGACACCTCGACCGTACCGGGGTAGCGCCCATGCACCGAGTCGTACTTGAGCAGGTGAGCGAGCGTCGCGGCATCCGTGAGATCGTTCACGGCGACGAAGTCGATGTCCGTACGGCCTGCTATCTTCGCACTGCGAAGAACGTTACGGCCGATACGACCGAAACCGTTGATGGCTACCCGGATTGGCATGGGCGAGAGCTCCGTTGGTTCCTTACAGATATCTGGATCGGTGTCGAGGCCTGCGTCGGCCTGCCCGAATGGCCCTGAAGATAACCGATAGGACATGGCAAGCGGGGCTTGGTGGACATGGAAGATGTGACGGCTACGCCGCGGTTCGCAGGCCTGGAAGCGCCCTGGCGAAGGCCACGAGCGTCACCCGGGCTACGCCCGCCGCGACCAAGGTGTTCGCCGCCTCGCACGCGGTCGCTCCCGTGGTGAGCACGTCGTCGATCAAGAGCACACGGGCGCCCTCCAGGCCCACGCGTACGTCGGCACCCATGGAAAACGCGCCGGCCACGTTCGATCGCCGCTCCGAGGGGTGCAGCGACGTCTGCGACGACCCCGCCCCGCGGCGCGACAGCAGGTCGACGACCGGCAACGATCGGCCGGCCGCGAAACACTCGGCGAGCTTGCCCGCCTGGTTGTAGCCACGCGTGCGGAGGCGCTCCGCCGTTGTAGGAACCGGCGTCACGAACACTCTGCCCACCTCGCCTGGCAGCGACAGCGCCGACATCGCCGCAGCCATCACCGGGGCCAACTCCGGCCACGCCTCGTACTTGAGCGCGTGCACGAGGTCGTCCGCAGGCGGCGCGAGCACGTATGCGTAACGCGCCGCGGACAGAGCGGCCGACCAGTCCCGACAACCACGGCACTCCAGGTCGCTGGCGCTTCCCGTCCCGCGTGGAAAGTGGCACCGCTCGCACCGCGGCCACGGCGCGACCTTGAGTCGAGTCCGACAGCGTTCGCACACCAACGGGGCCTGCTCGCCGCCTCGCACCCAGATCCCGCAGGCGATGCAGCCGGCCGGCAAAAGCAGATCGGCGAGATCTCTCGCCCAAGACGCGCCCATCACTCCGTCCTGCTCTTCTCCATGGCGGCACGCATGATCTCGACCGGGGCCGGCTCGTCCCACCATCTCTCGAAGGACGCAGCCGCTTGCTGTACCAGCATTTCCGACCCATCGGTGGCCCGAATCCCGAGCGCTTCCGCGGCTCGAACGAAAGGAGTCGGCTTACTGCGGTACACCAGATCCATCGCTCCGCCGACCCTGTGAAGGAGATCGAAGTCGAGCGGCGTCGGATCCGATTCGCCGAGCCCGAGCCTGGTCGCATTCACGACGAGATCGAAGCTCTCGCTGCGTAGGTCCTCGAGGATGGGTGCGACCCGGGCCCTCTGACCCCCGATGCGCCGCGCGACCGCGCGTGCGCGCTCGGCCGTGCGATTGTAGACGACCACTTCGCCCGCATCCTCCTCGAGCAAGGCCATCAGCACCGCGCGAGCCGCGCCCCCGGCGCCGAGCAGAAGAACGCGGATCCCCGCCGGAGATCCTTCCACGAAACTCTTGAGCGCCTGCCGAAAGCCGTCCACGTCGGTGTTGTCGCCGTGGACCCTCCCGTCCTCATCGCCCCAGAACGTGTTACAGGCCCCTGTGCGCCGCACAGCGGGACTGGCCACGTCGACGACCGAGGCGGCTCTCTCCTTGTGGGGAAGCGTGATGTTTCCACCACCCCCGGCGCGGGACAGGCCCCGCATGAAGCCTTGGAGGTCGTCCCGCTCGCAACGTACCGCCACGTAGACACCGTCGACGCCGGCAGCCGCGAAGGCGGCGTTCTGGACGCGCGGAGACTTCGAGTGGCCGACCGGGTCGCCCAACAGAGTGAGCGATCGAGTGGAGGCAGTGACGTTCCCGGAGCGACCACCGGCTCCAGACGCCGCAGCGAGTCGACGATCAGATGCTCGAGGGCCTTCCAAGTCTCGACGTACTCCTCGTCAGGACCCCCGATCGGGTCCGGGACCGACCCCTGGTCGCCTTCGCCTCCCGCGCCGGCGAACGCGGTGATGAGCGCCGCGTTCTGACCCCCACCGAGTTGCGCAATCCTCATCAAGTGGCTCGGTGACATGACCAGCACCAGATCGGCCCACTCGCCGAGCTCATGCATGAACCGAGTCGCCGCATGAGAGGAGAGATCGATGCCGTGCCCGGCCGCGGCGCGCAGAGCCCCGCCAGAGATCCGATCTCCGTCGAAGGCGCCCGTACCGGCCGAACGGACCTGGAAACCCCGCCAGCCCAACTCGGCAACGGCGCGACGGGCGATGGCTTCTGCCATCGGGCTCCGACACGTATTGCCCGTACAAACGAAGAGGAGGTGGAATTCTCCCTTCACTTTAGAGGTGGTCTGCATGAATCTCTGGGATGACACAGCGAAGCCTGCCCACCGGTACGGAACCCTCCCGCAGCACGGTGGGC
>JAYZBT010000363.1:0-8124 GCA_036338615.1 Gemmatimonadota bacterium | reverse complement strand
TTCGATGTGAAGTCGTATTTGGCGTCACTCGTTGGGCGTTTCGCGCTGGAGGAGGGCCGCAGCTACGCAGAGGCGCTGGCGAGCGCGTTGCGCCGACTCGAGACGATCGAGGTTCCCAGCGAGTTCGAGGCCGAGACGTTCACCGTCCTCACCCACGTACGTGCCGAGGCTCGCGCCGAGGCGGCGCGTGAGGCGGGTGGGGAGTCACGCGGGCCCTCACTGCTACGCTCGTTCGATTTAGCGGATGAGATACGTGACGCTCTGTCCGGCGTCGCACGTTTGGAGTCGCCCGATCTCAGCGTACCCATCCGTGAGCTCGCGGCGGACCATCCGGGCAGGCTCCTGAGCGTGTTTCGGGAGATCCGAGCCATGGGAATCGACACCGCCCACATCGCGAGCAGGGTGAAAGCTGCCGATCTCGAGGCGCTTGTCGACGCCTGGCTTGCGCTCTCCGGGCCTGGCACCGAGTCCGAGCTCGGACGAGCGATCGTGACGCACGCGGAGCGCGTGCAGGACCGAGGCGCCTTCTTCGCCCGCGTTCTCGGCCGCCTGGTGGAGGAGTCGTTGCTCGACCTCGAGGAAATCGTCTCGGAGGACGGGCCTCGGACGAAGGACGAGGGAGATATCGGGATCGACTACGAGCGACGCGACGATGAGCCGGAAACCGAGGAGTCGGTGATCGAGCCGGATCGACACCGCGTCTCCCCGGGCCCCGCCCGCGAGGCGCTCGAGCGCTTCCTCAGGGACGGCGAGGTCCCGAGCGGGATTAGCAGATCCGACCTGGTGCGACGCCTCGACGCGCTGCTTTCCGCGTGGACGGATGAGCTGCACGCGTGGCTGCGCCCGCTTCTCGAGGACGACGTCACGAGGGGACGCCTCCTGGAACTTCTGCCTGAGCGCTTGCTCGCCCGCATCCTCGCCCTCTTCCAGCCGACGGTCTACGCAGACGCGCTACTGGCGGGTGATGTGATCGCCGAAGCGTTCGACGGCGATGACGCAACTGCCTCCCCACGGCGCGCACGCTCGGCGAAGTGGGACTTCACGTTCGAGTACTTCTTCGGCTATGGCCGGACGTTCATCGGTGCGGAATTCGCGCGCCGCCTGGTCGAGTATCTCAGCCTCCACGTGGACGGCTCGGGGGCGGAATTCCGACTGAGGCTCCGCGCCCGGATCGCTCGCGCGGCGCGCCCGTCTGAAGGCGAGTTGCCGCAATGGCTCCGAGACGCTCTGGCCACGCTGGCCATCATCGACCAACCCACGACCGAGGAGTTGCCCGTGCAGGAAGCGGCTCCCAGGTGGCGCGCGGTCGAAGATCTCGGAGCCACCCTCGAGCCCGACGACGACGTGTATGTTGCGAACGCCGGGCTCGTGCTGTCCGCTCCCTACCTCCCGCGCCTATTCTCTACATTGGGACTGCTCGAGGGGCGCGTTTTCCGGAATGACTTTGCAGCTGCCCGTGCGGTCCAGCTCCTCCAGTTCCTGGCGACGGGTGCCACCGATGTGCCGGAGTTCCAGATGGTGTTGAACAAAGTGCTGTGTGGCGTCGCAGCGGAGGCGCGTATCCCCAGGCGGCTCGACATCGAGGCCGTGGAACGGAAGGCCATCGAGGGCCTGCTCGGCGCCATGATCCAACACTGGGGGGCGCTCGGGAACACATCGATCGCTGGCCTTCGTGAGTCCTTCCTTCAGCGCGACGGCACGCTGCGCCTGGAGGATGACACCTGGACGCTCGACGTGCAGGAGCGGGCGTACGATATGCTGCTCGATCGCGTGCCGTGGACCTTCAGGACAATCAAGCTTCCGTGGATGCCACGTTTGATACAGGTCGACTGGCGGTAGCCGAGGATGGTTCGAAATGCCCTCTGAGGATCCGCTGCTCGTGCACGTGAGCGCGGCGAACGCGGCAAGCCTCGAACGGGAGTTGGAGTGGCTCACGGCGGTATTGGAGGCCCGCATCAGCCTCTATTTCGAGCAGCCGGTGAAGTGGTCCGACGTGCGGCAGATCTCGCCCCCCGACCTCGTCGGCGACACCTCCGAGTTCGCCCAGCTAGTCACCCGATACGACATGAGCTTCGACGAGCGAGTCCTGCTGATCCTCGCGCTGTTGCCGCACATCCGTCCACAAGCGCTCGACATGCTCTTCATCCAGAACAAGAACCTGGAGCGGGGGTTCGCGGAGTTCGGCGGCCGCAGGGGTGACGCGCACGGGGGGTTCCTGCCGACCTTGGAGACGGTCGCGTTCGTGCTTGCCGGTCATGATCTGGTGAAGCGCTTCGAGATCATAGGACTCTTTGATGGCGACCACTTCTTCACCAAGGACCAAGTGCTTCTCATCGAGCACCCCAGGACAGCTGAACCGTTCTTCAGCGCGGCCCTATCGGTATCGTCAGAGACGCTCAACCTGCTGACCACCGGGGTCCGGCACCGTCCCGACTACAGCATACGCTTCCCCGCGAAGCTGACGACCACCGAGCTGGATTGGTCGGACCTCGTGCTTGCGCCGGGCGTTCTGGAGGAGGTGGAGCGGATAACCAGTTGGTTGGAGCACTCCGACACCATCATGAACGAATGGGGGCTGCGTCGAACCCTGAAGCCCGGCTATCGCAGCCTGTTCTATGGTCCTCCCGGCACGGGCAAGACGCTCACCGCGACCCTCATCGGAGTCGTCGCTGGCGCTGATGTGTATCGAATCGATCTCTCGATGGTCGTTTCGAAGTACATCGGAGAAACCGAGAAGAACCTGGCGAACGTGTTCGACCAGGCGCTGAACAAGAACTGGATCCTGTTCTTCGATGAGGCGGACGCGCTGTTCGGGAAGCGTACGCAGACCACGAGTTCCAACGATCGACACGCGAACCAGGAGATCTCCTACCTGCTCCAACGCGTGGAGGACTTCCCCGGCCTGGTGATCCTCGCTACGAATCTCAAAGCCAACATCGACGAGGCATTTGCCCGGCGTTTCCAGTCGGTCATATACTTCCCGATGCCGGAAGCGGAGCTTCGTCATCGGCTCTGGCAGGGCGTCGTCAGTTGGGGCTGTCCTCTCGACAGTGACGTGGACTTAGCGAAGTTGGCGGACGAGTATGAACTCTCCGGCGGCGCCATCACGAACGTCGTCCGCTACGGGGCCATCAACGCCCTGCAGCTCAACCGGGATTCGATCCGCAACTCCGATCTGGTGGAGGGTATCAGAAAGGAGCTACGGAAAGAGGGCCGGACACTCTAGGGGCTTCAATACCCTCCATGAACCACGTATCCCTCTGCCGTAGGTTGAGACAGCCGCGATCCGCGCTCGGCGTGATCGTTGCGGCCTGGACTGTCATTGCGGTTCTCCCGAGGGCAGCGTTCGGAGCCTATCCTCCGGTACAGGTCCCCCCCGTGGTCGAGGGAGTCGTCGAGGTCGCGCAGCAGTGCGATTCGCTGAGCCTGACCGATTTCGGCAACCTCGCGGGTGGAACCGCCCGGATCATGTCCATGGAGCGGCGATTGGCCGGCGCCTACGCGGTGCTCGGCGTTCAAGACGAAGCGACGAGCAGGCCCGAAAGCATCCCCTGGATACGGCAGTTCTGTGGGGACCTCGCGTCGGCTCCGGGCAGCCCGCCTTTCGAGGCCGGCGCGCCGTCTCCGGACCGGCTGCTCGTCGGGGAGCTCATCAGTGAAATCGGGGCACTCGCGCACGCCATGGACGTGCATGGCGACTGGAGTGCGATGGTCAGGAGTGGCCGGTTTCGCGACTGGTTCAGCGTTCGATTCGATGGAACCCTCTCGCCCCGAGTGTTGGCGGGTCCGGCCGCGGCCCTCTACATAAATCCCTTCCTCACGCACGAGCTCAGCGGGGCGTTCCGACTCACCAGCGGTGATCTCGACAGCCTGTCGATGCCGGGGAGCTCTCCCTCCTACGCGCTCGACTCGGTCACCGTGGGACTCGTGGTGGCTCAGCTCCCAGACACGCTCGGCGCGCTCAGGGACCAGGTTCGCGCGCTCCAGCCAATGCGCTTCCCCAGCGAAGACAGCGCGTACGCGGTCATCGACCTCGTGTTCCCGGTTCCCGTGCCGGTCCAGATCTCGGCGACCAGCTCGGCTCCGCCCACCGTGCGGGACGGTGCCCTCCGCGGCAGGCGACCCGCGCCGTCGACTACCAGTGTCCTCCCCGCGATCGCCCCCTTCGTGGAGCGCATTCGCGCGGGGCTGCGCGTCGAGGCCGTCGACCCCCTGCCGGAGGACCGTGGGCCGCCGATCAGCGCTCAGGCGTTGCTGGGACTACGCACGCTCACGGACAAGTGGTTCCCCGATGGACAGCTGTTCAAGACTGCGGTCAGGATGACCTCGGGCATAGGCGAGCATAGCCCAGACGCGCTCGCCCGGATCATGGAAATCGCGCGCGCGGGTGTCATGGATACCCTTCCGATTCAGCCGCTGAGATGGGATGGGGGACCTTGCGGGTGTGGGGTCTTCGAGCGGGGGGCCGTCGAGGAGCCGGAGTTCTACGGCATGCAAGGGTTTTGGGAGGCACCGCAGGGTTTGGAGGAGTCCTCGTCCGAGCAGGACATCGACTTCAGCCTGCTCACGCGCGTCGGTTACTACGGCGTCACCTTCGACGACCAAGGGAATCTGCAAGATCCTCTCCACTTCAAGACGGGCAGATACCCTGAGCGCGCTTGGCCACGTCGGGGCCGCAAGTTCGCGCAGTTCGTGGACAAGGCACACCAGTTCAAGGTCAAGGCCGACCTCGTAGTCTACAACTCGGACTGGGATGTATGGCTGCGGGATGGTGATGGCGATCCCTCCGAGTCCGCCCGGGCCCGCATGCAAAGGAACTTCGGCACCCTCATCGAGGACCTCATCGGGCATATCTCCACACCTCTGAGCAACTTTCTCGATCGAACGAAGCCGGTCATCACGCTCGGGCAGAGCCCGCGGCGCACACTCGGCGACGGGGTGACACTCGACTTCGACTTCGAAGGCGTGCCACGCCAACAACAGGAGCGGCTGTTCGACCTCATGGCAGACAGCGTTGGCTTCTTCAGGGCGCTCGACGACGCCCTGGAGACGTCCGACGGCAACGACGATGCGTTTTTGTTCCACCTGGATCTAGACTACCGGCTCAATCTGCTCGTACCGGCCTATTGCATCGCCACAAGCGGTGGTTTGCTTGGCAACGACAACGAGGGCTGTGGATTCTACTCGGTGGAGAACCTGCTCAGAATCGCCGACCACATCGATCTGTTCCTCATCGACATGACGGCTCAGTCCGATTCGAGGGACGTCGACGGTTCGAACGAGTCGCTAGTGGGTCGTGTGCGGGCGCTCCGCGACGGTGTCGAGGGCTTGGCCGCCGCTGATCAGTCTCGCCTGGTGCACAAGCTCATTCCGCTCGTGGTCCCCCAGGCATCGGACGAGCTCAATGACTTCCTCACGATCTCAGAGCTTTCGTTCAGGGGGGTCGGGGCCTGGTCGATCACCTCGGTGGATGACTTCAACGCCTCGCTGAAGGACGTGTTCCTCCCGACTCCTCCCCTGCCCGACGACCTCCCCATGGTCGCGCGTTGGATCTCCCACCATTCGCTCGCCCTGCTGCGCTACACCGAACGCAGGCTGTGCGCTGTGATGTGTCCCGCCAGGTGGTGGGTAAGGCTCGCGCTGTTCAGCTCGGTGGTAGGCTTGGTCGTCTTCTGGCTCTGGACGGAGTCGGCCTACGAGCTGAAGCGGTGGTACGGCACACGTCGTTTCGCGATCTTCGTGGTGAGCCTGGCTCTTCTGACGACTGGTACGCTGTGGTGCGACCCCTATTGGAACCAGCACCAGGGTCTGATCATCACCGTGCTGGCCTTCGGGAGTCTCGTCGTCTTCCTCGCCGTCAGAGCACGGCTTGGACGCGAGCGGTACTACCCGTAGCGCCGGCTAAAGGAGGCCCGTGCCGCTGGGTTACCTTGGCGAGCCGCGCCCTACGACTCGGCCGGCCCGTCCGCGACCGCGGCGCGGCCCTGCTGGAGGGCGCGCGCGCCCATGACGTCCGCCTCATGCTCGAGCGAGGGGTCGTCGTTGACGGGGATGCCCTGCCGGAGCTGCAGGGTCGGCTTCACCCGCCCTTGGCGCTGTTGAACTACGTGCCAGGCTTCGTGGGGCAGATGCTTTTCCTGTCCCGGACCAAGGTGTATGTCGTTGCCCCTTGCGAACGCGAGCGCCTTGACCTTCGCGGGCTCAGCCGAGTTGTGGTGCACCTGCACATCGGACATGTCCATGCCCGAGTTGGCCTCGACCCCGGCCCTGAGACTCGCCGGTAGGCCGGGCCCCCCCGACGTGGAGTCGGGTTCCCGCTGCAGCGCGTCACCGCGGCCGCCGGCGCGACGTCCCTGCAGAGGCTCGTCCTCCATCGCAGCCCGCTGGATCGGATCGAACCGACCCTGCATCAGCTCTTCTTCCTCTACGCGCTGGACCGGATCGAAGCGGGCCGACAACGGTTCCTCTTCCTCGGCCCCTTGTCGCTGCAACGGAATTCCGAACGCCCCTTCGATCTGCTGTCGCTGAGCGACGATGCGCGGGCTGTGGTCGATCACGCCTGCGAGCCGCATCTGAGCCGCAGCCATCGGATTGTCCTGTCGCGCCTCGAAGGGTGTGCGTTGGGCTACGTAGGTCGCCGCAGGCTTGCTCGCCCTAGCGGTCGAGTGGTCATCGGTTGTTTTCATGACTACCTCAGCTGCTGCTTGCGCTCCGTGGACACTATGCGCTTTCGAGTGTGCGCACGCCAGGCGCGGCCGCCCGGCGCTTGCCCCTCGACCGAGTGTGTTTCCATGGCAGGCGCTCAGCTCTGATGGACACAGATCGTCACGTCGTGCTCTAGGTAGCCGTCGATCACGTCGACACGCGGCGACAGCTCGGTGCAGAAGGCCACCAACTCGTCGGGATCGTGAGCCCTGAGGAGTGGGTGATCGGGGAAGCGCTTGGCGACGAGGAAGTTGAAGATCAGCGTGACCTCGGCGGCGTCGAACATCCGTCGGATCATGTGCCGGTGGAAGTCGTCGTCCTCGCAGCGGTAATTGAGCGTGCCGGACGCCACGACGTAGTGCACGCCCGGCAGGTTGACCGCGCCGACGTCGCACTCGTGGAACCACGTTCGGGGCATCGCCCCGTATCGTTCCCGTGCGGCGTGCACGAACTCCGGGACGTGGTCGAGCCCGATGTAGGAGAAGTCATCATATCGGTCTTCGAGGAAGCCGCGTAGGTCCCCGTGACCGCATCCGACATCGAGCACCGAGCGCCCGTCGAGCTCCATCGAATCGCGGATGACCTCGAAGCGGAGCGTCTGGCTTTCTTCTGCTTTCCAGCCGAGCGCGCCGATCGTGCCGTCCCCGAACGTGTCGATGCGGTGGCGATGGTAGTGGATGATCGTGGCGCGTTCTTTGAGGTTCATGCTCCAGCCGCGTACTTCATCGTATCAGCCCCCAACGGCCCCCTTCACCTTCCCCACCGCCGAACTTCCCGCTTTCGCGATCCCGCCGACAACCGTGTCGACGGCCTTGGTCACCGGTGTGCGCAGCTTCTCGATAATCGCCTTGATCGCGGGCGCGAGCTTGTCGAGGCCGAGCAGCTTGGCGAGGAAGCTGATGACGAGCGGTAAGCTCTCGACGATGCTCTTCTCGATGTAGTTGGCCGCTGCGCCGATCGCGCCCTTCGCGATCTGTGATACCGAGTCGAGGATCGAGTTCACCAGCGTCGCGATCTCGCGGATCTTCTGGAGGAAGAACTGGATCGTCTGCCAGATGCCCAGGATCGCTTGCAGGAAGCCCGCGCCGGGGATCAGCATGGTCATCACCTTGGTGACCGCCGCCTGGATGATCTTCGAGATCGCCCACTCCTGGACCCCGTCGAAGAACGTCGCCCTGAGGTCTGCGAGCTTGTCCTTGAACTCCGCCCACAGGGCGGCGGGGCCTTCGGTGAAGAGGCGCTTGATGTAGCCGACCACGGCCTCGACTCGCTCGACGTTCTTCTCGCCCACGATGGTCACTGCGCGCGCGCGCACATACTTGCTTGTAGGTGAGGCCTAGAACCTCGCGGATGAAGTTGAAGATGTCGGGCTTCGACAGGGACTTCGGCGGACTCACGCCCCCTTCCTCCACCTGACCG